>JAFSIA010000039.1 GCA_017440045.1 Lachnospiraceae bacterium | reverse complement strand
GGTGCAAGTGTACATACGTTACAAATCTGTGTCTGTCCTCTTGTGAACATTGCAGAGCCATGTACTCTAGGAATGAGGTCAACCTCTGCTGCAAGTGGACGAATCTGTGAAAGCTGACGACCATCTGGACGCTTGTGATCCTTTAAGATCATCTTTCTAACTGTCTTCTTCTGATACTGATATAAAGCTTCTGGAATAAGTGCAACCCACTCCTCGTTATCAGCAAATGCCTCTACAAGCTTCTCGCTGATAGCCTTGATGTTGCCCTCTCTTGTCTGCTTATCATCTGTAAATACTGCAACTTCCATTTCCTCTGGTGTTACAACATTCTTCATAGCATCAAATAATTCTGCTGGAATTGCACAACTCTCATATGTGTGCTTTGCCTTACCAACCTCAGCTACGATTGTCTCGATGAACTCGATAACCTTCTGGTTAATTTCATGAGCAGCATATATAGCTTCAATCATCTTTGCCTCTGGTACTTCATTAGCACCAGCCTCAATCATGATAACCTTTTCCTTTGTAGATGCAACTGTAAGCTTCAAATCAGAAACAGCATTCTGTGTTGCATTTGGGTTAAATACAAATTCTCCGTTGATGAGACCAACCTGTGTTGTAGCACATGGGCCATCAAATGGAATATCTGAAATAGCTACTGCTATAGCAGAACCAAGCATAGCTGTAAGCTCTGGGCTACACTCTGGATCAACTGACATAACCATATTGTTAAGAGTAACGTCATTTCTGTAATCCTTTGGGAACAAAGGTCTCATAGGACGGTCAATTACTCTTGATGTAAGGATAGCATTCTCAGAAGCCTTTCCCTCACGCTTGTTAAATCCACCAGGAATCTTTCCTACTGCATATAACTTCTCCTCGTACTCAACTGAGAGTGGGAAGAAATCAATACCATCTCTTGGCTTGTCTGAAGCTGTAGCTGTTGATAATACTACTGTGTCACCATAGTGCATTAAGGCTGCACCGTTTGCCTGCTTTGCAACTCTGCCCACATCAACTCTAAGTGTTCTGCCGGCAAGTTCCATTGTAAAACTCTTAAACATAGTTTCCTCCTTAATTATTGTAATAAATCTATCACAATCGGCATAAGGTCCGAAAACACTGAAAATATCATAAACCTTTATGACCTCTTCAGTGGTCTCGGTCATGTCTCCTATGCCGATTATAATCATATCCTATACAGTAAAGATAGACAAGGCCGTGCCTTGTCTATCAAAGTAAGCTGTATAATTACTTTCTGATGCCTAACTTCTCGATTAAGCTTCTGTAACCTTCAAGGTCTGTCTTCTTTAAGTAATCAAGTAAACCACGTCTCTGACCTACCATCTTAAGAAGACCTCTTCTTGAATGGTGATCCTTCTGATGTGTCTTTAAGTGCTCTGTAAGCTCTCTGATTCTCTCTGTTAAGATTGCAATCTGAACCTCTGGAGAACCTGTATCCTCTGGTGTTCTACCGTAAGTCTTAATGAGCTCTGTCTTCTTCTCTTTGCTAATCATTTTTGTTTCCTCCTTTAATAAAATATCACCTTACACTTCAGTATCGGTCGGAGTGTCCAAACACCGAGTGTTGGCTTCTTTTTGATTATGCATTTGCACAACCTAAAGGATTTTACCACAAAAAAAAGGAAAAGTCAAAGGATTTTTGACTTTTCCTCTATTTACTATGGAATAACTCTTACTGCCATATACGGGTATACGAAGTTGTAATTACCGATGCATACACCCTTCTTATCATTTGCAGCATGAATAACCTTGCCATTACCAATGTAGATAGCTACGTGACCAATTCTTGAACCATACTTGTAGATAAGGATATCACCAGCCTTAATATTGCTAATTGAAACCTTTGTACCTACGTTTACGTACTCTCTTGATGTTCTTGGAAGGTTGTATCCAAACATTGCAAAGATCTGCTTTACAAATCCAGAACAATCAATACCCTTTGTAAGGCTGTTTCCACCATATACGTATGGACATCCAAGATACTGATATGCCTTATTAATAAGGTCAACTGCCTTCTGTGAAACAGATGAATCTGAATTTGTATATGAACCACCTGCGTTTCCACCAGTTGATACTACTATTTCCTTAATCTCAATAGCTGTTGGTAATGTATAAACTACATCAACATACTCTGCACTTACGTAACCTACAAGTCCGTTGATAGAAGCCTTATACCAGCCATCCTTCTCGCCCTCAACTATCTCAAGGTGCTCGCCCTCTGTAACCTTTGTAGAAATACTACAATTTGTACTAGGCTCTTCTCTAACATTAAGCTTGTCACAATTAACAACAAGCATCTCTGTCATCTTTTCTGAAGCCTTTACATTAGCCTCATATCCTGTGAGAATGAACTCTGCTGAAACATAACCCTCAACACTGCCGGACTTAATCTTATACCAGCCATCCTTCTCTCCAAGAATTTCACAAACACTGTAACCTGGCATCTTACCAATAATCTTGTAACTTGTACCAGCACCCTTTCTTACGTTAAGGTATGTTGTTACATTTGAAATACCAAGATTTGTGTAACCTTCGATAATAGAACCCTCTGGAACTATCTCTGTTGCCAAATCCAACTCTTTTGTATACTGATTTAATACATCTGATGATGTAGAATCAGCATAAATATAATCAAAATATGCATCAAGTGCATCTGCTAATCCAACGTTATAGTAGCTTAAATCACCTGTTACCTGTGAAAGCTGCTCGTTTGTTCCGTCTACCTTATCTACTACTGAAGACGCTCCAACTGTAGAAATATTTGTGATACCTGACAATGCCGCTGTTGGCTGCTCAGTCTCTACTTCTACAACATCCTTCTTTACATCTTGTACTTTGTTATCTTTACCATCACCGCTACCCAATACTGAAACAGTTGCTATAGCAACAACTGCTAATGAACATGCGCCTATGATTGTATTTTTCCTTCTCATATTTCCTCCAAATGTTTTTGCCATTTGTTACAAATCTGTTAAGCACTACGGGGTTAATTATAGCACTTTTTTCCTACATGTCAACCCCTTAGACTTATTTTTCGCATATTTACGCCATTTTATACGAATTTTTCCTAAAAATAATCCTTAATAGCGTCTCTACACACTCTGATATCGTCTCTGATTGCTTCCTTTAATTTATCAATATTCTCAAACTTTTTCTCTGGTCTTATAAACCTTAAAAACCTAAGTTCCAATGGTCTTCCATACATATCTATAGAGACATCAAAAAGATGTGTCTCTATGGTCGTATTTCCACTGTCATCCACAGTAGGTCTTGTCCCTATGTTTGTTATAGCAGGATATTCCTTTCCATCTATAACTGCAACAGTCAAATATACACCATTAGGTGGCAGCATTTTGTCAGCTTCAGAAACAATATTAACTGTAGGAAAGCCTATTGTTCTACCAAGCTGCTTTCCATGTCTTACCACACCCATAACAGTATATGGATATCCTAAAAGTTCATTTACAAGGGAAATATTGCCATTGGCAATTTCTTCTCTTATATAGGTACTGCTAATATCTCTTTCGTCATATTTAAGCTTATCAACAATTATTGTTCTATAGTTATATATATGCTCATGCTCTCTTAAAAATTCCACATTTCCTCTGCGATTATGTCCGAATCTAAAGTCTGAGCCACAAATAATCTCTTTTACATTCAGCTTGTCCTTAAGAATTTTCTCAATAAAATCCTCAGGCTCCATAGATAATATTTCTTTTTTTATAGGGCATTCAACGAGTATATCAACACCATTCTGCTCCATAAAAAGTCTCTTCTCTGCTGTAGTTAAAATATATTTCATGTCCTCGCCTTCCAAAGTCTCTTTTGGAGATTTTACAAATGCGAAGACAACACAAAGAAGCCCTCTTTGGCTCTTAGCTAAAGAAAGCTGCTCTATAAGAGTTCTGTGGCCCCTGTGAAGTCCATCAAACTTCCCCAGTGCCACAGCCACCTCACTATTTATTTTTATGTCCTGTTCTAAAACATTGCCATAAATTATCATACTTCTGCCACATAAAACATCTTGTCACATTTGACAATTGCTTCCTTTTTTACATAATAGAACACTCCAATAAAGGTGTCCTTACTGTCATACATTCTATATTTCTTTCCATCTTCCAGTGCCACGGATTCGTCATCCTTTAGCATGGAAGCTTTGACACTATTTCCATTGTATAAAAGTCTGTCAAATTTTTCGTCAGTTTGAATCTTTGGATACTTACAAAAAACCTGTTCAACTGAGATGATTTTTTTCTCTACCTTACTCTCATCTCTAAGCTTAGAAATCTCATCAAGTGTCAAGCTATCCTTTATATCAAACATACTGACCTGCGTTCTCTTAAGAGATGCCATACACGCCTTACACCCAAGCTTTTCACCTATATCATTACAGAGAGTTCTAATATAAGTTCCTTTAGAGCATGTAACTGTCATATAAACCCTTGGAAACTCTATGCGAATATTTTCTATAGAGATAATCTTAACAGGTCTGGCTTCTCGCTCAATCTCTATTCCTTCCCTTGCCAGCTCGTAAAGCTTTTTACCATTTACCTTTAATGCGCTGTACATAGGTGGAATTTGGTTATAGTCGCCAATAAAGCTCTCCACCGCATTTATTATCTTATCATCATCAAGCTCACCTATCGCTCTCAATTCTGATACATTTGTCTCACTTATTATTTTGCCGGATGTGTCCTGAGTATCTGTAGCCTGCCCAAGGAGCATGACTGCCTCGTAGGTTTTATCCTTGTCTGTAAGCATATCACAAAGCTTTGTGGCACATCCAAGACATACCGGCAAAACACCAGTAGCATCAGGGTCTAATGTGCCTGTGTGACCAATCTTTTTCTGCTTTAAGATACCTCTAAGCTTAGCCACAACATCATGAGATGTAAAGCCTGCTTCCTTATTTACAATTATTACTCCGTTGTACATTTAAACTCCTGATCTATACGCTTAGCAAGATTGTTGATAACATCATGAGCTGTTCCTTCCATAGTACAGCCTGCTGCACGAACATGTCCGCCGCCGCCGAAATAATTTGCAATCTTATTTACATCCAAATACTTCTTTGAGCGAAGACTTACCTTGTATTCAAGATGATTAAGCTCATATAAGAATATTGCACATTCAACACCCTCTGTAAGTCTCATCTGCTCAACGATACCACCAAGGTCCCTAGGTCCAACACCAAAAAATTCCATATCCTTTGCTGAAACCACAGAGAAAATACACTTACCATCAAAGAATACAATACTCTCCAAAAGGGCCCTGCCAAGTATCTGATTCTGTCGATAACTCTTAGCATAAAATCCCTCATCAATAATGGACTGGAAATCAATTCCCTTAGACATAAGCTTGCCGGCAATATTCATTGTGTGCTCAGATGTACTTGCATACTTAAACACACCTGAATCATGTATAATGCCCGTGTAAAGTGCTTCCGCTACAGCCTTGCTGATTTTATCCTCTAAAAGCAGGTCATATAAAACCTCTGCTGTAGAGCTGGCATGTGGCACGATAACATTCTCCTTTGCAAGACCAGTGTTTGAAATATGGTGGTCTATACAAATAGTATTTTCGCAGGACTTAAATAAGTCTGCTGCAACACCAATCCTTGCCACATCACTTACATCAAGCAATATAAGCAAATCGACATTTTCCACATCCAAGGTATCCTTTACATCATCCATATGACTGATGTAATCCAAACCACTTTCTGCAGTTTCCATATAGACAGATACATTTTTATCAGGATAATTCTCCAATATGTAATTGTATAAGCCCATACATGAGCCAACACAGTCGCCATCAGGTCTTACATGACCTGCGATGGCGATAGTCTGTGCACTTTCTATCTTTTCAAGAAGCTTCATAAATTACTTCCTTCCTAACCTTATAAAGTCTATATCTACTCTTCTTCCTCACCGTCAGACACACTATTTGCTCTGTCTGCAGCCATTACATCATCGATACGCTTTGACATATTTACACCGTATTCAATTGACTGATCCATAACAAAAGTTATCTCAGGAGTATTTCTAAGGTTTATGGATGTAGCAAGCTGTCTGCGAATATATCCAGACGCAGCCTTTAAGCCTTTTATAGTATCAGACTTTTCCTGCTCACTACCAAGAACTGAAATATAAGCCTTACAAAACTTAAGGTCTGGTGTGACCTCCACCGCAACCACACTTGTAAGTGGGCTGATGCGTGGGTCCTTTATCTCACCTCTTATGATATTTCCAAGTTCTCTCATAACCTCTGAGTTGACTCTAACATTTTTAACACTATTTTTTCTCATACTTATATTCCCATCTTTATTTCGAAGTTTTTTCAAAACTTCGGCCTATCTTGGTACCTCAACCATTATATATGCTTCTACTGTGTCAAGCTCCTGGAAGTCGTTAAAGCCTTCAAATACGAAACCACACTCGTATCCAGCTCTAACTTCCTTAACATCATCCTTAAATCTCTTAAGTGATGCTAAAGGTCCTTCGAATATTACGCTGCCCTCTCTCATTACACGAACGCTACATCCTCTCTGGAATGTACCATCGAGTACGAACGAACCAGCGATTGTACCGATACCAGATGCCTTGAAGAGCTGACGAATCTCGGCATGACCGATAACCTTCTCCTCAAATACTGGGTCAAGCATACCCTTCATAGCAGCCTGAACATCCTCAATTGCCTGATAGATTACTCTGTAAAGTCTTACATCTACGCCCTCTCTATCAGCTGTATCCTTAGCCATATTATCAAGTCTTACGTTAAAGCCAATGATAATGGCATTTGACGCTGAAGCAAGAATAACGTCTGACTCATTAATAGCACCAACACCACCGTGGATAATCTTAACGACAACTTCCTCATTTGAAAGCTTAACGAGACTCTGCTTAACTGCCTCTACAGAACCCTGTACGTCAGCCTTAACGATAATATTTAATTCCTTAACATCACCTGTCTGCATCTGTGTAAAGAGATCATCAAGTGACATTCTATTCTTAGCCTTTGCATTTTCAATAAGCTTCTCTTTGCCCTCTGCGATAAATGTATCAGCAAAGTTTCTAGCTTCCTTCTCGTTCTTTGTAGAAACAAAGATTTCACCAGCGTTTGGTACAGAGTTAAGACCTAAAATCTCTACCGGTGTAGAAGGTGTAGCCACCTGTACTCTCTCACCTGTATCTGAAATCATAGCTCTGATACGTCCGTAGCTTGAACCTACTGCAACGATATCACCAACCTTAAGAGTACCCTTCTGTACAAGAACTGTAGCTACAGGACCACGTCCCTTATCAAGCTTAGCCTCAAGCACAAGACCTCTTGCCTTACGGTTTGCATTTGCCTTCAACTCAAGCATCTCAGATGTAAGAAGAATCATCTCAAGAAGCTGGTCGATACCTTCCTTTGTATGAGCTGAAACTGGAACGAATACTGTATCACCGCCCCAATCTTCTGCTACTAACTCGTACTCTGCAAGCTCCTGCTTAACCTTATCAACATTAGCACTTGGCTTATCAATCTTATTTACAGCAACGATAATGCTGACACCAGCTGCCTTAGCATGGTTGATAGCTTCTACTGTCTGTGGCATTACACCATCATCAGCAGCTACTACTAATACTGCAATATCTGTAGACTGAGCACCACGCATACGCATAGCTGTAAATGCCTCATGTCCAGGTGTATCAAGGAATGTAATATCCTCACCATTGCACTTAACCATATAAGCACCGATGTGCTGTGTGATACCACCAGCCTCACCTGAAACAACCTTTGCAGAACGGATAGCATCAAGAAGCGATGTCTTACCGTGGTCAACGTGACCCATTACACAAACTACAGGTGGTCTCTTTGTCATTGTTGACTCATCCTCAGCCTCTTCTCTTAAGAGCTCTTCGATTACATCAACCTTCTCTTCCGGCTCAGCGATAATATCGTACTCTAAAGCAATCTGCTCAGCTGTCTCGTAATCTATTTCCTGATTAATGCTGTACATCTGACCCTGCATAAAGAGCTTCTTAATAAGAGCTGATGCCTGAAGCTTCATCTTGTCAGCAAGCTCCTTAATTGTAAGGAAATCCGGAAGTGTAATAACCTTAATCTCCTCTTCCTTTGGCTCTGGCTTAACTGGCTGCTGCTTTGGCTTATTATTGTTCTTACCATTCTTATTAAAGCCATTGTTTCCAAAGTTGTTGTTTTTATTATTATTGGTATTATTGTTCTTATTATTCTTGTTATTATTATTGTTTTTATTTCTATCGTTCTGAGCACTGTTCTGTGGATTGAAAACCTGAGTTATGTGCTTCTTCTTCTCACCCTGATTATTCTGTCCACCATTCTGCTTCTGATTATTCTGATTGTTCTGGTTATTCTTCTTATTAGAATTATTGTTCTGATTGTTATTAGAAGCCTTTGGCTGTTCCTTCTTTGCCTCTGGCTTATCAGCCTTCTTTGGTTCCTCTGCCTTGGCTGCTTCCTTCTTTGGCTCTTCTTTCTTTGGAGCCTCCGCTTTAGCTACAGGCTTATCTGCCTTCTTTGATTCTTCCTTCTTTGGAGACTCTGCCTTAGCTGCTGGCTTATCTGCCTTCTTTGGCGCCTCTGCCTTCTTTCCACCAAAAGCACTCTTTACCAAATCAATTGCATCATCATCAATAGAGCTCATGTGATTCTTTACATCTACGCCCTTATCCTTGAGTAATGCAACAATTTCTGCACTATCCTTATCTATCTGTTTTGCAAGTTCATATATTCTCATTTTTGACATTTAACTACCTCCGTAATACTTAATTTGTATTATCCTGTCTCTCTATGCCAGCAAGAACCAGCTGCTTTTCCACTGATGATGCCAAACCCATATCTGTTATCGCCAGAGATGCTCTGAATTCCTTGCCCATAAAATGTCCCAATGCAACCTTAGTTCCATAGAAATAAAGAGGAACCTTATAAAATGTACACATATTTCTAAACATCTTCTTTGTATTGTCTGACGCCTCAGCTGATACAACAACCAAGCACGCTTTACCTTCCTTGACTGCCTTCTCTACAGAAAACTCTCCGCTGACAGTTTTACCTGCCTTCGTTGCCAGGGATATATTTGACAATATTTTATCCTGCTGCATATTAGTCACCTAATTCCTTCTTAAGTTCATCATATAACTCATCTGATACTTTAATTCCTAAAGAACGCTCAATAGCCTTTGTCTTAATAGCTTTTTTTAAACATTCTTCACTGCGGCATACATATGCGCCTCTGCCATTCATCTTGCCTGTCAAATCCATAAGAATCTGCTCATCAGCTGTCTTTATGACACGTACCAGCTCACATTTAGGCTTCATTTCATTGCAACCTGTACATTTACGCAATGGAATCTTCTTTACTGCTGCCATATTATCACCTGTTTCTATTCCTCTTCAAAACCGAAGTCACCTAACTCCTTAGCCTGTGACTCGCTCTTAATATCAATCTTAAATCCTGTAAGTCTTGCTGCAAGTCTTGCATTCTGACCTTCCTTACCAATTGCTAATGATAACTGATAATCAGGAACTACTACTCTTGCTGTCTTCTCCTCATCATCTGCGATAACTGATACAACCTTAGCTGGGCTAAGTGCGTTCTCAATAAGAATTGCCGGATTCTCATTCCAATTGATAATATCAATCTTCTCGCCTCTAAGTTCATCAACGATAGCGTTAACTCTTGAACCATTTACACCTACACATGCTCCAACAGGGTCAACGTTAGGGTCGTTAGAACGAACTGAAATCTTGCTTCTTGAACCAGCTTCTCTAGCTATGTTCACGATTTCTACTACGCCATCCTTAACCTCAGTAACCTCAGCCTCAAAAAGTCTCTTAACAAGCTCTGGATGAGTTCTTGATACAAGAATTCTTGGTCCCTTTGGTGTATTCTTAACCTCAACCACATAGAGCTTTACTCTCTCATTTGGCATGAATACTTCGCCCTTAACCTGCTCAGACTCATTTAAAATAGCGTCAGACTTACCTAAGTTGATGCTGATGCTTCTTCCATTAATTCTCTGAACGATACCTGTAACGATTTCTTTTTCCTTATCCTTGTATGCATCACAGATAACATTTCTCTCTTCCTCGCGAATCTTCTGAGTAATGATGTTCTTTGCGTTCTGTGTTGCAATACGTCCAAATTCCTTAGACTTAATCTCAATATTTACAATATCTCCAAGCTTATGCTTCTTACTAATCTGACGAGCGTCATCTAAGCTAATCTGAAGAATTGGATTCTCTACAACCTCTACAACTTCCTTCTCAGCGTAGATAGCATAATCGCCTGTCTCTCTATTAATTGTAACCTTTACATTATCAGCTTTTTCAAAATGGTTTTTGTAGGCTGTAATAAGAGAATTCTCAATAGCTTCTATCAATACCTCTTTGCTAATACCTTTCTCCTTCTCCAACACATTTAATGCCTCAATAAGTTCCTTGTTCATTTCTTTCTCTCCTTTTCCTTGTATATATTTTTAAAAGTCAAATGACAATCTGATAAGCGCAACATTATTTCTCTCAAAGCTTACGTCATTTTCATCAAGCTGAAGAACTATCTCATCCTTTGAGTAGCTCTTAAGCACTCCTGTGAATTCCTTCTGTTTGTCGATAGATTTGTAAAGATGAATATCTACCTCTTTACCAATACTTCTTGCAAAGTCCTTCTCCTTCTTAAGTGGTCTGCCAAGTCCCGGTGAACTAACTTCCAAAATATAAGAATCTTCAATGAAGTCCTCTACATCGAGCAAATCGCTAAGTGCACGGCTGACAACCTCACAGTCATCAACAGCAATGCCACCTTCCTTATCCACATACACACGCAGTTACCAGTTTCCTGCCTCTTTTACATACTCCACATCAACCAGTTCAAACTTGTTTGCTTCTATAATAGGTAGAACAAGCTTCTCTGTCCTCTGCTCATATTCTTCTCTTCTTGACATGAACACACCTCCGTTTTATTATGCAAAAAAATCACCGAAAGTTTTTTACTTTCCGTGATTTTCTAGCAGCTAATAGGGGAATCGAACCCCTGTTTCCGCCGTGAGAGGGCGGCGTCTTAACCCCTTGACCAATTAGCCATCCGAGTTTTATTTTCTGCTCTCTCGTGAGCACTTTGGTAGTATACAGTATAGTTTTAAAAAAAGCAAGTACTTTTTTGAAAAAAATTTAAATAATTATTTTTATGGCTAAAAAGCTTAAGTTATTCGGCTTTTTAGCCATTATAATACCATTTATTTCAATCCAAATCCATACTCATACAACTTCTCAGCATCCTTGTACTGATTATATCTATTGGACTTAAGGATTACACAAAGAAGATTCTTTCCATCCTTTGACGCTGTCGTTATAAGGCATCTTCCTGCCGGAGTGGTGAAGCCAGTCTTTCCACCTAAGGCATACTCATAATACTCTGGCATATTTTCTCTAATCATCTTATTTGTATGTGCTATATGTGTCACAGATGAAACCATATTAGTCGCCGGTACATCATATTCCGCTGTCCCCCACACATCTCTAAAGTCAGGATTTTTCAATGCTTCCATTGTAATAAGCGCCATATCATACGCTGTAGTATAATGATTTGGGTCATCATATCCATGGGCATTTACAAAATTTGTATTGACTGCACCTATCTCCTTGGCACGCTTTGTCATCATCTTTGCAAATTCAGCTTCTGTTCCTGCCACATGCATACCTAGTCCCACTGCCACATCATTGCCAGATACAAGCATCAGCATATATAAGCTGTCCTTCACGCTGACCTGCTCGCCTACCTTAACACCATATATACTTGAGTCAGAAGGTATCTGCTTTACCTCCTCCTTATATGTAACCATTTCATCAAGCTTACAATTTTCCAGTGTCAAAAGAGCTGTCATAATCTTCGTTACACTGGCAGGGTAAAGCTTCTTATTTATATTCTTCTCATATAGAATTTCTCCTGTATCCATATCCATAAGTAACGCAGCCTCAGCATACACCTCAGCAGTATTCATCTCTTCCTCAGTAGCTAAATAAATATTGCTTGCGTATCCCACCTGACCGTCAAGGTCTACTCTGTACCAACCGGTCTCATTACACTGACCTGTCACATTGACAGCCTGTCCTTCAGCTAAATATCCAATGACTGCACCGTCAGTTGATGGTGTCTTACGGACATTCAATGATATCTTAGAATACAAAACAAGTGTCATATCAGTATATGTATACTTGTCCTCCGGTTTTACTGTTGTAGACTCTTCTGTTGGAGTCTCTGTAGTAGGAGTCTGTGTTGTAGGTGCTTGTGTTGTTGGCTCCACAGTAGTTCCGTCTGTAGTTGAATCCTCTGTAGCCCCATCTGTAGTTGAACCCTCTGTAGCTCCACCTGTAGTCGTCTGGTCTTTTGTGGACTCTTCATTTGTCTGAGACTCAGTTGTTGTATCTTCTACGGACTGCTCACCTGCTGTCGTATCTGTACTTGTCTCTGCCGAACTAGCGCATCCTGACATCAACGAAACACATATTACTAATATTAGTATCTTTTTAAATTTATCTATCATATTAATTTTCCTATCTTTTTTTCAAATCATAATTGAAGATTAATTTTTAGACATTTGTTCCTATTATGCCCATAATAGTAATGATAAGCAAAAATATCACTATCATTTTTATAGATTTAATTTTCTTAAGTGTTTCCATCTGAAGCCTTATCTGAATATCCTCTGCATCATATCCATGGGTGTCGATTTCCTTAAACCACTTTCCTGTGACGTTGTCACTGTAATTCCCCTGAATGTACAACTTATTTTTATCATCATTATTTTTAGAAGCCTTTTCAAATTCTTCCTCAGACAAATACTTACAATCAAATATCTTCATATCTGCCAAATCGTTAACTATATCGTTATTCATATCTACACCTCTCCATCTCTTCCCCAAGGAAAAAATCCCTCTTTCAAATCAAATCTGAAAGAGGGATATATTTCTTAGCTATACTATATTAATTATAACTGAGGACCAGCACTTACTAATGCCTTACCTGCCTCGTTTCCTTCGTACTTAGCAAAGTTCTTAATGAAACGTCCTGCAAGATCCTTAGCCTTTGTCTCCCACTCAGAAGCATCTGCATATGTGTCACGAGGATCAAGGATACCTGTGTCAACGCCTGGAAGCTCTGTTGGAACTGCGAAGTTGAAGTAAGGAATATTCTTTGTGTTTGCCTTCTCAATATCGCCATTAAGGATTGCATCGATGATACCTCTTGTATCCTTAATTGAGATACGCTTTCCTGT
>JAFSIA010000038.1 GCA_017440045.1 Lachnospiraceae bacterium | reverse complement strand
TTTCTCTTTTGGCCTTTCTTTTTTTGCTAGTCTTCTTAAGGATTTTAATTACTATAAAAATCACTAAAAGCCCTGATAAAATACCCGTTACCCACCATATATTTATTGTCAGCTGAGAACGCTCTTCCTGCTTCTTTACTTCTTCCTTTTTGTATGGCGACACATCAGTATCTCCACTTCCATCCACATTTAGAATGATGCTTGTCTTACCAAGATAATGTCCACCTGCTGTATATTTTATATCAGCGACCACATTATTTTTCCCTGACTGATTATAGATAAGTTCGTATCCAATTTGTGAAAGCTGCGTATCCTTTGGTATCGTCACATAGTCATTGCCAACTGTTAAAAGTGCACCTGACTGATTAAAAAGATTATCTCTACTGATAAAATATCCTTCCTGCGACTGACCAAATCTGGACTCATTTCCCGAGACAGATACCTTCTCAAAGTTATTAAAGCCGTACTCAAACAATGCTCTTGTATCCGTAAAATACTCTGTAGGGCTGGATTTCATTACTACACACATAAGATTCATACCATCTTTGGATGCATAGGTAACCAATGTTCTACCGGCTTCATCTGTATATCCGGTCTTTCCACCTATTGCATACTGATAATAGTTTGCTCTCGTTTTTACCAGCATATCGTGACGGTTCCAGATAGTTGCTTCTGAATCATTTTTATTTGTAGGCGCCACCACATATGTGCTCTTGCCCCATATATCCGCAAAGGTCGCATTCTTAGATGCTGCTATGGCTATCATAGCCATATCGTATGCTGTAGTATAATGAGAGTCCTGATGAAGTCCTGATGCATTTGTAAAGCTGGTGTTTAATGCCCCCATCTCCTTGGCTCTCTTTGTCATAAGCTCGCCAAAGGCTTCCTCACTACCAGAAATGAGATTTGCCAAACCTATGGCTACCTCATTAGCAGACCTGATTATAAGTACATTTATCAGATCCTTAATGCTAACCTCTTCTCCAGCCACATATCCATATTTCGCCGCATCCCAAGGAAGTGAATTTAACACCTCAGAAGTGAATGTGTAAGTATCCTCCAAAGCAAGGTTTTCTATTGCCAAAAAGGCGGTCATTATCTTTGTAATACTTGCCGGATATAGCTTTTCATGAATGTTTTTCTCGTAAATAATCGCTCCTGTATCCACATCAATAAGTATTCCTGCATACGCAGAAATTTCAGGAGGTGCCGGATACTCTGCCGTAGCCTCTACTACAATGCTCTCAGGTACATTTGTTTCTGCCTCACTATCATCTGCTGCCACAGTTACGCTTCCCCATACTGAGCATACAGCTATTGCCATTATTTGAAATATATAATATATACGTTTCTTTATCGAATTCATACTTTCAATCCTTTATTAATCATATTTATCTATACTTATATCATTTGTTTTTTACCAATTTTAACTATACTACGTTTCTATAAAAAATAAAATAGATTTTAACTTATTTCCCTTTACTTCTCACACTAATCTGTGGTAGATTTCTATTGCACATTATAACATCACTAATATTTACAACTAAGGAGATTTTTATGAGATTAAGAAATGTTAAAGGCTCACGTGAAGCAATTGCTTCCAGCCAATTTACCATAAATGAACCAGAACAATACAAAGGAAAATGGCACGAGGTTTTTGGAAACAATAATCCAATCTACATCGAAGTCGGTATGGGAAAAGGTCGTTTTATTACGGATTTAGCCATTGCCAATCCGGATATTAACTATATTGGCATTGAGAAATATTCAAGCGTCCTTATCCGTGCAATTGAAAAAAGACAGGAATTAGACATTAGTAACCTTATGTTTATAAGAATGGATGCAGAAAATATTTGTGATGTATTTGAGAAGGATGAAATCAAAAAAATTTACTTAAACTTCTCAGATCCATGGCCAAAGGACAGACATGCAAAGCGTCGCCTAACTTCCAAGGAATTCTTTGCACGATATGATAAAATACTGGTTTCCGATGGTGTTGTGGAATTTAAGACTGACAATAGACCGCTCTTTGATTTTTCTCTGGAGCAAGTACCAGAGGCCGGTTGGGAGATTACAGCCCACACCTTTGACTTACATAACTCACCTATGAATGAGGGAAATGTAATGACAGAGTACGAAGAAAAGTTTTCTTCTATGGGAAATCCTATACACAAATTAATAGCAAAGAGATAACGATGATATAATCAAATATTCACCATATGCGTATCCGCAAAACAAATCGCAGTTGCACTGCAACTGCGATTTAATCCTTGCAGAGCGCTTTTTTATTCTGTCTTAGCTATATTATTCGCACTTTCTGCGTTATCGACCTTCGTCTCTATACTCTCCTCTACTTGACTCTCTGCCTTATCTTCTGTCTTAATATGACGTTTCATAATACCCGTCTCCGGATCAACATCAAATTGAAGCTCCTTTTTGTTAATACGTCTGGTTAATCCTCTGTCCAAAAGATGGGCTACAACCGCTACTACCGGTACACCCAAGAACATACCAGCCACACCGGCTACAGAGCCACCAACTGTTATGGCAAAAATAATCCAAATAGGTCTAAGTCCTGTGCTCTCGCCTAAAATCTTAGGTCCTAAATACAATCCATCAAACTGCTGTAATGCAATAATAAGAATTGCAAAAATAATCGCATATGGTAAATCAGCAATAAGCAAAATCAATATACCCGGTATTGCACCAATAAATGGTCCAAAATATGGAATCATATTTGTAACTCCAACGATAACGCTGATAACCAATGCATACGGAAGACCTATGATAGTCATTATTATCCAACAAAGAATTCCTATAATAATGGAATCAATCATCTTTCCTATAATGAAATTACCAAATATTTTATTGCACTCCTGCGCTGTAGATAAAAATCTGTCCGCTCTCTCCGGCTTTAAGATAACATAGAGAATTCTCTTACAATTGTTAATAAGTCTCGCCTTGTCCAAAAGCATATAAACAGAAACCATCACTGCTATAAGTAAGTTTACAACTACTGAAATTACTGAAAGTGACGTATTATATATAGTAGGAATCAAAGTAGGAAGTGTCTCCGTGATAACATTTGCAAGTGCATCCGGCATGTTCTCAACTGCATCAATAATAACATCAAATTTCCACTGAGGATATGAATTATTAAGCTCTTCAAGCTTATTCATAATATTTGTATATCCATTTTGTGCCGACTCAATAAAGCTAACAAGCTGAGTCAATGACTCTCCAATCTGTGGAACAATATAGAACATTGCCGTAACAATGGCACCAATTACAATAATATAGGAAAACAATACCGCTAAAAGCTTGCGTGCACCTTTTGCCTTTTCCTTAAAAAATTTTTTTAGAAATTTATCACTTATAATCTTCGTCAATGGATTAATGAGATAAGCAATAAGCAATCCAACCAAAAATGGATAGATTACATCAAGTAACATATCAAGATATGAAGATGTTGCCTCCCAATTCCATATCAACCTAACAATGATAGTTGCAAATAATATAAATACTAAAAAATATATACCCATAGTATAATATTTGCTATTTTTTGTAAATTTGTGTCCCATAACTCCTCCTGAACTCATAAGTAAAATCGAAGCCACAATCAGATTTGATTAAACAGGCTTCAATTAAAAGAAAGAATTTTGTCCATTTTGACAAAATTCTTCAAAACTTTTTATAATTATATCAATTTTCCACTAGTTTGAAAACCCTTTTTTCCTTGTAAAATCAAGGATTTTTCACTTTTTCAAAATTTTTTATAATTTTTTTTAAAAAAGGGTTGCATTTTTCAAAACTATAATATATAATACTCCTTGCGTTAAGGGAATAACCGAGACGCTTCAAATATAAGAGCGCGATTAGCTCAGTTGGTAGAGCACCTGACTCTTAATCAGGGTGTCCAGGGTTCGAGCCCCTGATCGCGCACTCAAAGTACTTTTTTGAAGACGGAAGAGCTTCGGGAAGGTGCTTTTTTTGTGTTTTCAATTGAAATTCTTACAATAAATAGAAATACATACTTCCAGAATATTTTTCCTCTAAAGTCTGCTGACTTGTAAATGTACATCCCACTCCCTTATAAAATACATTATACTTATCAACTGATTTAACGATATCCCATATCTGATGCTTTATTCTATCATTCAACCCATCATTTTTATGCTGCTCTATCTGTTCATCTGTCTCATAAAAAATATGTACATGTCCCCCAGATAAATATATTTTCCATATATCTCCTGTGGCAAGGGACATAACTCTATCCTTAACTGACCACATAGTTTTGCTGGCAATCTGGTCACTGAGCGTATCAGTACAAACGAATATATCTTTGTAATTGTGATACTCAGGATGAAGATTGTATTTAACTGCCAACTGACTGAACTTGATAGCAATTTTCTCTTGTATTTTTTTGTCGTAATTGACACTATCCTTCTCTCTAAAGATGTGTTGAAACTTATCACTCCAAATTACGATTTTTAAACGTGTTAAATTATTGATTGTGCGCTCGCAAAGGTAGCCAAATATGAGTATTTCAAACTCCTTGTTAAACCAAGCTTCTAATTCTTTTAGTAATGGCGACTTCTCAATTGAACCATCAAGCATAGCTATGATTTCATTGTATTGTTCGTCTGTTAAAAACATGATTGAAATTCCTTTCTCTTAATGCTTGTAGTTCATTTATTCGTTAGACCAACGATAATAGCTTTATAAGTTGTTCTCCATACTTTTCAACTTTTACTGGACCAAATCCTGATACACTCAATAACTCTTCTTTAGTTCTTGGTCTTTTTTCTATTAGCTCATTCATCTGTGCATCATTAAAGACGTAAAACGGCTTTATTTTTTCTTCTCTGCTGGTCTCTAACCTAAACTTTTTTAGTATCGCAATTAGCTCATCATTTCTTAATTCATTTATAGCAGCTTGATCAACTGACGTCTTTTCAACCTTATTTGAAGCAAGTTCTAGCATTTCTTCATATTTCCTTGAATAATCTGATTTGTTTGGCAAAGATGCATCTAAATAGAAATTTGCCAACTCATACATATGCTTTTCGGGACTATCTCCCAAATTACTTGCTGCATCCATATTTTTTATGTACTTAATTAGTTGATCTGCACGAATTACTTTATCCTTTACCTCTTTCTTAGCATATTTATCGTTACAAATAGTTTTTGGATTTGCTAACACTACTATTGACTTATAATTATTCTCAAAATTATTCTCGAATAACATTTTGGTTAACGAGTTACCTTTTGACTCTTTTCTTATGGTTTTTAAAACATTGAGGTGTCTTTCATTTTGAGTAATAGGTGAGTAAATTCCCTCTTTCTTTTTTTTACCATTCACTTCATATGTACGTATAAAGTTTCCCTTATTGTCAATCTCAATATCACCAATTAAGTTTTTACACTCTATGATGTATGTTCTCTTTCTTGTAATAACAATATAGTCTATTTGAGCAGTTAATTCTCCAGCAGCTAAAAAAATATCATGTAAAATATACATATCCATACCGCTATTCTTTAACTCAAATGCAATATTCTGCTCTCCGTACACACCATATGACGCTACCTTAATCTGCTCATCAATTTTTTTCTTAATATCATCTGATGCCTCTTCAGATAACTTTTTTAACTTTTCTATATAATTAGATGCCTCACTTTCCTCTTTTAAGAAAACTGGACCAATCTTTTTTGTAAACAATCCCATATTTTTTCCTCCACATACTATGTTTGTTCTTAAACTGAATTATACTATAGCAACCTTCTTTTCTCAATGATATTGCCATAAGTGATAGTATATTTTGCATAAGTGATAGCTAAAACCATATAAAAAAATAATGCATTGTTTGAAATTTTATCTATACAAAGTAATATATCTCCAGGATACAAGATTTTTAATAATTGTGTATCTTATATAAAAATTATTGCTCTGAGATAAAAACTTACCTCTTTTTAGTAGCAAATCTATTCATTTGTGGGTCCTATTTCAAAACGAATTTCTATAGACCCTCAGAACTTATTTTCCGGTTTACATCTTCCCCACAAACTACTATAATCATCTAGTTAGGAGATGAAACTATGGAGCAAGAAATACTTACGAAAAGAATTTCCGGAAAACGTTCTTTTAAAATACAAACGAATAACAATGCTTTCAAAAGTGGTATGAAGGATGGTGTGCCTATAGGCCTTGGATATTTAGCCGTATCCTTTTCTTTGGGAATTATGGCAAAGAGTGCCGGGCTTACTCCATTTCAGGGCTTTCTTGTAAGCTTGCTTTGCAATGCTTCTGCTGGTGAATTTGCAGGATTTTCTGTAATTGCTGCCGCTGGTAGCTTTTTAGAAATGGCCATGGCCATATTAGTCGCCAATGCGAGATACCTGCTTATGGGATGTGCCTTAAGTCAGAGAATGGAACCTGGGTTAGCACTTCGCCATAGACTAATTATGGCATTTGACATAACAGATGAGGTTTTCGCTATAACAATAGCCAGACCCGGTTGGCTAAATCCTTATTATACTTATGGTGCTATGGTGACAACTATGCCGTTTTGGGCTATAGGAACTGCACTGGGCGTTATGGCTGGAAATATGCTGCCAGCTAATATTGTCAGTGCATTCAGCGTGGCTTTGTATGGTATGTTTTTGGCGGTTATTATTCCACAGGCAAAGAAAGATAAGGTGGTAGCTGTTCTTATTGTCATATCCTTTGCATTAAGCTACTTAGGTACATATATTCCTTTTATAAAAGACATGTCAGATGGAACAAAAACTATCATTTTTACTATTTTGATATCAGCTGGTGCAGCTATATTATTTCCAAGAAAACCACAGGAGGAAAGCTAATGAACACAGATATTTACATATACATATTTATAATGGCTGCTGTTTCATACGCTATCCGTGTGTTGCCAGTTACGCTTATAAAGAAACAGATTAAGAACCAATTTATACAATCATTTTTATATTATGTTCCATATGTTACTTTGGCTGTGATGACTTTCCCTGCCATAATAAATGCCACTCAAAGTAAGATTTCCGGCATACTGGCATTTATTGCAGGAACTATTGCGGCATGGTTTAACTTTGGGCTATTTAAGGTTGCCGTGACCTGCTGTGCAGTAGTTTTTATATCTGAACTTTTCATACTATAACATAAGTACTAAATCGCACGTATATACCATAATTTGCTATCCTCTTTAACCCTTTTCTGATATACTATAGATACACATTCGTGAAAAGGATTTAAGGAGGATTTCATTTTGAAAAAAAACATTATTAAGTCAGCCATAAAGCTGGCTCTGTTGGTATTTTTCGCCCTTGTAGGTGTAAATACCGGCATTTCGTCTACTGCGTATGCAGCAAATGTAGATGGTTACACCCCACTTGATACAAGTGACCCAATTGAATTTGGAGGCACTTACATAGTTTATGATGGTCAAACCATTAATCTTGGTGAAAAAGCAATCTACATAGACGGTAGTCTAAGCGATGATGTTGCTGACAAATATGACTATGTTTACAACGACTTTGTAGAAGCTGCTACCGCTTTTAAGCATGGCACAGATGCTGAACCTATGATGGTCTATATTGCCCCTTATGTATATTGGATAGATGATCCGGATGACGAAACTATAAGAACTGCTACCGTTGGTGATATTCCATATGGACTGACTATTAAATGCAATAATCTTTATCTCTATGGTTTGACAGAAAACCCTGACAATGTAGTTTTGGCAGTAAACAGAGGTCAAACTCACGGGGCAAAGGGTAACTACACAATGTTTTACTTTGATGGTAGTGGACTTAGATTTTCTAATCTTACAATGGGTAACTACTGTAACGTTGACCTTGAGTATCCATTAAAGCCTGAGCTTTCCAGAGATAAAAGAACTGAGACAATTACACAGGCGCAGCTGGCTCTCACAAACGGAGATAAAATTATCGCCACAAACTGTAATTTCTTAAGCAGACTTAATGCCTGTCCTTTAGTTGGTAGTGGCGGTCGAATCGTATTTGACCAATGTCACATTGAATGTGGTGATGATGCACTTCCAGGCACAGCTCTTTATTTGAATTGTACATTAGGATTTTATAGCTCTAAACCCTTTTATAATACAACCATTACTGGTGCTGTTTTCTTAGGCTGTGACATTACATCTTACGTTAAGGGAACTCAGTATCTTACAAAAGCAGGTGGTACTGTCACTCTCATCGACTGTAATTTCAAAAGCGACTACTCAGACTTTAAAGTCGAGTGGACACCTGAACCAACCTCGGGTCTTCGCTGCATCCAAGGTAACGTAACATTAAATGGTAAGCCAATCACTGTAGGTGCCAACAACCCTATAAATACTATTGATTTAACAGGTACTGCTGCATTAAATGCCTATGTTGTCACAAGTGATAATTCAAAAATATATAATACATACAATCTGCTTCAGGGCGCTGACGGATGGGACCCTTACAATAACAAAGCAGATATTAGTGCTGTAAATGAGGCATATACATGCTATCCATATATTATGTTTTCCTCACCACTTACAGCGACAGCCAAAAATGGTACTTCAGGTACACTAAATATTTCATTTAGATACTTTAGAAATATTAACGGCCCTGCATTCACAGATAATGTAACTTGGACAGTTGATGAAGCAATAAAGGATAACGTAACTATCACCGTAAACGATGATGGCTCTTGTACATATACAGTCACAAACACTACAAAAAAAGCTATCTCCGGAGCAATTCATGCCATAAGCGACTTAGGCTTCTCATCGAGTAGCTATATAACTGTTACACCAGATGTACTGCCTGCTCCAGAGTTTTCTACTTCTCCAAGTGTCAGCATTGGAACTGCAGAAATTGTTACTGATACTGGCGAAACAAAAACTGTTGGCGCTGTAACTGTCGATTATGCCCTAGATACAGAAGGAACTGATATTTCAACCATCAATTGGTATCGCTGTGATGCAGATGGTAACAACAAGATAAATGTTTCCGTGAGCCGCTTAGATGCACCAGAATATATCTATGAAATAACACCTGGTGATGTAGGCTACCACATAATGGCTGAGGTCCTTCCTAAAGAAGAAGGTGGTATGGCAGGTAGTGCTGTAACTGTGATTACAGACAGACCGATAGATGTCTCTGATCAGCCGGCTACATTCATCTACACTGATTTCCAGAACTTCTCTGTAAATCCACAGACCAAGGTTATTCCAGGATTCTGGACAGTTGCTGGATTCAAGCCTTTAGACACTGCTGAATATGATTGGAAAGCTTCTACAGAACCTGCTTGGTACTATGGAGATGGTGAAGGTGGTGCCACTGGCACAGGTCTTCTTCAAGCGGTCAGAGGCTCTCGTCTCCTTTACACACCTATGTGTGGAACTTATGGCGATATGAGCGTTACTCTCACTGTTGACCCATGCAAATCAGCAGGGCAGGGATTTGGTAGTGCTACTGCACAGTATATGGATGTATATATAAAGATGGATAACCAGACATTAAATGGTTATGCACTCCGTATTGAGCGTACAAATAAGTTTTCAAACGGTGTAGATTTTACACTTATAAAATATGAGGATGGTATGACAACACCTATATCAGATTCCATTTCTGCATCGTGCTATAACTCAACTTGTACCATAACCCTCTCGATTGTAGGAAATACATTGACTGCACACGCCGAGACAACAAAAGCTCAGTCGGAAGAACAAGCTGCGGCAGGACTTACTCATGTAGTAGACTTAACAGCCGAAATTGAGACAAACGAATTCGGTGGTAGCGGTGTCCTCCATACTGGAACAGCAGGTGCCAATGCAACTATGCTCCATACTATGAAGCTTGAATGGAATCAAAGTCAAATAACACAGGATTATGATGCATATAAGGATTATCTTTACGCTTACACCTTATCTGATGAAGAATATAACCTACTAACTTCTAAGGATGCAAATAGTGATAATTCTAATAATGAAGAAGCTTCAGAGACTGAGACATCTGATAATGATAAAGATTCAAAAGATAAAAACAATAATAACACAACAATTATTATCATTATTATCGTAGTGATTTCTATAGCTACTGCTACAGTGTTTATTATTAAATCTAAAAAGAAAAAAATCGATACAATGGATTAATACAAATCCATTAACAAAGCAAAACCCGCGGCTCATATTATTGATATGAACCACGGGCTTTGTTATATTATGAAGTTACTTATTAACTACTTTGTTTCAATTACAAATGAACAAGCATCTCTATCTGAACCATCTGTAAGAGTAAGAGAACCATCTTCACCACATGTAATGTACTGACCAGGAGTTACAATACTCTCAAATGTTACACCTTCACCATTTAATCCCTTAAGAGTCTTAAATGTCTGCTGCTCTGTAAGCTTTCCGTTAGCATTCTGTGCAAGAACAATCTTTCCATCTGACTCTGTTAAGTATAAACCAGCTTTATTATTAGAGATGATTGATACATAATTCTCGTTTGACTTATCAGCCTTACCCTGAACGATAACCCACTCAGCATCAAGCTCATCTTCGCTCTTACCTATTCCCACTTCAACATTCATATATGGATAAGCATTATCAGCTGAAGAATTTATGAATTTTACATGTGAGATGGCATCGCCGTCATTATTCTTTATAACAGATACAGTACCTGCTATACCTGCTGCACTTTCCTGTATGTAATCAATTGTACCATCATCATTAAATGTAATCTCTTCAATACATGCTACACGTCTAAATCCACTACCACCGTCAACAGAACCATTGTGATAGATAAAGTATGTCTTACCCTTAAAATCGATAACAGAAGGGTGATTTGTGTTTGATGTAACTGATGGGTTCATAAGGATATCTCCTGGCTCCCAGAAAACAAGTCCATCAAATGAATCTGTTCTGGCATAGCTCATACGCTCTCTCCAGCCCTGAGCATAGAATACATAGTAAGGTCCGTAGCATTTACCATTCTCGTCCCTACGTCTGTATAACCAAGGTGCCTCTGTAAATGATTCAGGAGCTCTAAGCTCTCTTACATCCTCTCTATATACAATCTTACCATCTCCAGTTGTATCTTTAACAGAAATCATATCTTCATTTAACTCACATATAAAGAGCTTGCCATTACCCCACATAAGATATCTGTGCTCTACACCCTGGTCATCTGTCTCAATCCAGATAGTTGGGTCAATATCGTTCCATCCTGAAGATTCCTCAGTAGTAAATGTACCTCTAACAAGTGGCTCTCCGATATCTTTAAATGGACCAGTTGGGCTGTCAGAAACAGCTACACCAATCGACTGCTTACCTTCTGATGTACTATCCCATGAACAGAAATAGAGATAATACTTATCACCATACTTAGCAACCTGAGAAGCCCAAGCTGAATTATTATCAGCCCAAGTTACGTCCTTCATAGTCAAAACTACACCTTCGTATGTCCAGTTAATCATATCCTTTGTAGAATAGCACTGGTACTCTGGTATAACATACTGCTCTGTTGCTGCTGTGTCATGTCCTGTGTAAAGATACACAGTATCACCATCAACTAACGCTGCCGGGTCACCACCATATGTAACTTTGCCATCAGCATCAAAACCTGCAACAGGATTGCTGTACTGACTCTTTTCTACTACAATATCTTCTAATTTTAATTCTTCTTCCTCGTTTGAATCATTTGAATTGTCTGGTTCGCTGGAACCACATCCGCCAAGCATTGTCGCTGCCATAGTTAACGCGATTATGCTGCGTAAATACTTTTTCTGCATTGTACACCTCCATAAAATATATAACCAACAAATTATTTTGATATTTTTCGCTTTATGCGACATATCGTATAATTATTATAATGCAAGTAAATATCATATGTCTATGACCATACTAGTTTTTAATTTGATTTTTTCTGCTATTTTTGTTATAGTATACATATCTGATTAGTAGCGATATTATTAAATTAAGAGGAGCAGTGTATGATAAAAATTAACAGCATTGGGTACCAATTTGTAAATGAAGGTGGTATTAATATAAATCGTGAATATGGCTCAGGGGACTACTTATTTGTATTCCTGCGCTGCCCTACAGAGGTTGTTTTATCCGGAAAATCTCAGATTATAGACGAGCATACTTTTATATTATTTGACAAAGGTATGCCACAAATCTACAGAAAAAATGATGGGCATTTTATAAATGACTGGATTCATTTTACTATGGAGCCATATAATAATTTTTTTGAGGAGCTTAGAATTCCTTTCGGTCAGCCTATCAAACTGCCAAATTGCAAGCAGGTAAACGAGATGATGTCAGACCTGTTTATTGAATACTTTAATGTAGGCGAAAATTATGAAAAAATATTGGACCAGAAATGTAATGCCATCTTTCACAAGTTTAGCGATTTGTACAGATTATCTATGCAAAATATGGGCAAGCGCGAAAAACTCTTTAATGAGCTTTTGTCCATTAGAAAAGATATACAAAGCTTCGAATATATGCCAAAGGATGTTGCCGAGGTTGCTGACAAATTAAGTATAAGCACTTCCTATTTACAGCACTTATATAAAGAATTTTTTGGTGTAAATCTCAATGCTGATATCATTAGAAGTCGTGTAGACCATGCCGCTCATCTCCTAAGTGGAACTATGTATTCTGTGACAGAAATTGCCACTATCTGTGGATATGAGAGTCCCGAGCATTTCTCTAGACAATTCAAGAAAATAAAAGGATGCTCCCCTAGAAAGTTTAGAAACTAAATCCCAGGTTGCATCCTCTTAAATACACTTATAATTATATAAAACTTGCTGTATCCTACTTATACTCTATAAGCTCTGATACATCCTTTCTAGCAGGTGCCTTTGGCTCCACATCCGGATATCCTGTTGCAATAAGAGCCGCCACGTACTGACCCTCTGGAAGACCTAAAAGCTGTCCTAATAAAGCTTCATCAAATATTCCTAATATAACTGTTCCAACTCCAAGCTCAGATGCTGCAAGGCAGAATGTCTGAACTGCTATACCGGCATCAAAAGCTTCCCACTTATCTCCTTTAGATGTAGTAAATGTTCCATCCGGATTGTACCCGCACTTGCCAGAAGTAGTAACTGCAGCAACAAGCGTCTTACATCCTGATATGATCCCTTTGTTGTGCTCAAAACCAAGAGTAGCATCATTGGCAATCTTTTGAAGAAGCTCTGCTGATTCTATGACAACGTATCTAACCGTCTGACTATTTTTCCAGCTAGGCGCATATGATGCAGCTGATACAATCTCATTCATAGTATCCTTTGCCACAGGTACATCTGTAAACTTACGAATGCTTCTTCTTGTCTTAATTCTCTCAATAGTGTTCATATTATTCTCCTTTTTTTGCCTTGATTTTTTAGAAATATATTGACTAATTCATCACATTTTTCTTATTCTATATATAGATATAACAAATAAAATGTGTGAGGTCAATATGAAAAACAGAACCTACATCTGCATAGATTTGAAATCATTTTACGCATCTGTGGAATGTGTAGAGCGAAACTTAGACCCAATGACTACAAACCTTGTAGTAGCTGACCCGGAACGCTCTGATAAAACTATTTGCCTTGCTATCACACCTGCCATGAAGGCACTTGGTATAAGTAACAGATGCCGTGTCTTTCAGATACCAAAGGATGTTAAATATGTTATGGCTGAGCCAAGGATGCAAAAGTATATTGATTATGCTGCTCATATTTATGAAATATACCTAAAATATATATCTAAGGATGATATTCATGTATATTCCATAGATGAGGTATTTATGGACGTGACCGACTATCTAGGCCTCTATAATATGACTGCAAAAGAGCTTGGAATAGCCATCATAAGCGATATATACACTGCTCTTGGCATACGTGCCACCTGTGGCATTGGCACCAATCTATATCTTGCCAAAATAGCTCTGGATATAACAGCTAAGCATGCTAAAGATTTCATTGGCGAATTAGATGAAGAAAGTTATATTAAAAAGCTTTGGGACCACAAACCACTAAAGGATTTCTGGAGAATAGGCGCGGGCACTGTGACTCAATTAGAAAAATATGGCATAAAAACCATGAGAGACATAGCAAATACCGATGAGGATTTCTTATATAAATTATTTGGCGTAGATGCTGAGCTCTTAATCGACCATGCATGGGGCAGAGAGCCGGTAACCGTAAAGGATATAAAAACCTACAAGCCCAAATCAAATTCCATTAGTAGCGGTCAGGTATTAATGCGTGACTACGAGTTCGAAGAAGGTCGAATCATCATAAAGGAAATGGCTGATTTGCTCTGTCTCGACTTACTCGATAAAAATCTGGTAACTGACTCTATCACTTTGCATGTAGGATATAGTAATGCTCTAAATGCCAAGCCAGCTCACGGTACTGTATCCCTTCCCTTTGAGACTAGTGCAGACACTATTATTGTCCCTGCCATTTCAAAGCTCTATGAGGATATAGTTGATAAATCAATGGCTATAAGGCGTGTTAATATGACATGTAACCGTGTATCAGAGGAAGGCTTCCACCAGTATAATCTCTTCGCAGATGCAGATGAACTTGAGCGGAACCGCAAGATACAAAACGCTGTCTTGGATATAAAGAAGAAGTTTGGAAAAAACGCTGTCCTAAAGGGTATGAATCTACAGGAGTCCGCCACAACAATGGACAGAAACCGACAGATAGGAGGACATAAAAGTGGGAACTAGTATAAGACCTAAAATGTCAGTAGAAAACAGAGCCAAGCAATTTATGCCCTTTGCCGCCTTGCGTGGACTACCGGAGGCCTTGGCTGAAAAGGAAAAAATAGTCGTTGAAAAAATAACCCTGACAGAAGATATGGCTACAGAGCTTGATTGGAATATGAGAGACTTATGTACTGGAATGATAGTAAAAGCAGTCTACTTTGAAAAAGACCAATACCTACAAAAGACCGGAATGATTTCAAGATTAGATAAAAGTGCACGAATCATACAGATAGTTGATACCAAAATAAGCTTTGACGACCTGCTGACAATTGAAAAGAGCAACTAAACAGGAGAAGGTTCTGATTTATTCTCTTGTTATACAAAATTGGAGGGAGCTAAAAGCTCCCTCCTTCATAGATTTCTCTATTTATTTTTGTGTAATTATATTACTCTGTAACGTTCTTCTTCTTAGAAGCTACTACTGCTGCGCCTGCTACTGCTGCAATTGCAAGTAACATCATAACTGGAGCTGTATCTCCACCTGGCT
>JAFSIA010000037.1 GCA_017440045.1 Lachnospiraceae bacterium | reverse complement strand
GCATCTAGAATAATGGAGCCAAAGAGACTTGGTTTTGGTGCAGTGGATGATGAGAAGGCTGATTATGAGACAATGAAGAGCAATGTTATGGAGGAGCTTAAAAATATGTTTAAGCCGGAGTTCCTTAACAGAATTGATGATATTATTGTATTCCGTGCCCTTAATAAGGATGATATATCAAAGATTATCACTATTATGCTAAATGAAATCGGCAAGAGAATTAATGAACAGATGGGTATAACACTTAATGTTACATCTACTGCGAAGAAGTATCTTGTGGATACCGGATATGACAAGAAGTATGGTGCAAGACCACTAAGAAGAGCGCTTGTCAACAAGATAGAAGACCCACTTGCAGAGGAAATATTAGCAGGCAAAATCAAGGCAAATGACACTGTGAAGGTTACATTAAGTGGAAAAAATATAAAGTTTACAGTAGATGGAAAAAAATAGTAGAAAACTTATAAAAAATATTGTATAATTATATGTACAATTATCGTGAGAAATTTAAAGTTTTCTACAAAAATACAGGAGGATTAAAAAGATGGCAGTTGTAGATGAATTAATTCGTATTGAGGACAATGGAACATTAAGCTTTGGCAATTACAATTTAGATGAGAAGTCAAAGAAGTCGGACTTTGAGTTTAAGGGTGATCTTTACAAGGTTAAGACATACAAGGATATCACAAAGCTTGAGAAGAATGGTATGTTCGCATACGAGTCGGTACCGGGTACTGCTGTTAATAATTATAAGTTTGAGAGCACAGGTGTAAGTTTTGATGTAGACGTACCAGTTAATGCACAGATTACAGTTGGTCTCGAGGAAGAGACAGAGTATGTTGTTTATATTGATGGCGTAAATGCAGGCAGTATGAATACTAATCTCAGTGGAAAGCTTTCTCTTAGCGTGCCAGCATCAAATGGTGCCTCAGTTAAGATTGTAAAGGAATAGCATATGGCAAAAGGTAAATCTACAGCATTCTTTTGCAAGGAATGTGGATATGAATCATCTAAGTGGATGGGACAGTGTCCGGCTTGTAAGGAATGGAATTCTATGGTGGAGGAACCTGTGTCATCAAATAAATCAAAGAGTAAATCAGGAGCAGTTTTTGCAATGGAGAAAGCGAAACCGGCTCCTGTTTCTACAATATCTCTTGATGAAGATGACAGGATTCAGACTGGCATAGAGGAATTGGATAGAGTTTTAGGTGGAGGCGTCGTAAAGGGCTCCCTTATATTGGTAGGTGGTGACCCTGGTATAGGAAAATCCACACTGTTACTTCAGACGTGTAAAAATTTGGCTGATTTTGGACACAAAGTACTATACATATCAGGAGAGGAATCACTTAAGCAGATAAAGATGAGAGCAAATCGTATAGGTCAGTTTAATGATAATCTTTTGCTTCTATGTGAGACAAATCTGCAGAATATGGAGGAAGCCATAGAAGATATATCTCCGGAGGTTGTAATAGTAGATTCTATACAAACAATTAGTAATGATGAAATTGATTCAGCTCCAGGAAGTGTTTCTCAGGTAAGAGAATCTACAAACAGACTGATGCAGCTTGCGAAGGGTAAAGGTGTATCAATATTTATCGTAGGTCATGTGACAAAGGAAGGCGTAGTGGCAGGACCTAGAGTGCTGGAGCATATGGTAGATACTGTTTTGTATTTTGAGGGAGACAGGTATGCGTCTTATAGACTTCTTAGAGGTGTAAAGAATAGATTTGGTTCTACAAATGAACTGGGAGTTTTCGAGATGAGGTCTGAGGGATTAAGAGAAGTGAAGAATCCTTCAGAATATATGCTTGAGGGTCGACCGGAAAATGCCTCAGGATGTGTAGTTGCCTGTTCTTTGGAGGGAACAAGACCTATATTGGTAGAGATACAGGCATTGGTTAGCAAGACGAACTTCGGTATGCCTAGAAGGACGGCAGCAGGTACAGATTACAATAGAGTGAATCTGCTAATGGCAGTACTGGAAAAGAGACTTGGTATACCGTTTTCAGATTATGATGCTTATGTGAATATAGCAGGTGGACTTAAGATATCAGAGCCGGCACTTGATTTGGGAATAGTAGTTGCGCTTATTTCAAGTTTTAGAGATAAAATGATAGATGAGAAAACCATTGTGTTTGGAGAGGTTGGATTGTCTGGAGAGGTGAGGGCAGTAAGTAATCCCGAGCAGAGAGTCTCGGAAGCAGTTAAATTGGGGTTTGAAACATGTATAATGCCACAGGTATCTGTGGAAAGTATAAAAAAACCGGAAGGAATTAAGCTTGTCGGTATTAAGAATATCAGGGATTTAGCAGGTAAGGGATAGTCCCAATACATAGGAGGTTTTTATGAGTACAGAATTAGCAAATGAGGTATTGAGAATAGTTGAGGATTTAGATGATTCTCAGTTAAAGCTGGAAAAGAATGCATTTGATGTAATTAATTCTTCGGATACGTCCTTAAATTTGGTAAAGGATGGTATCAGTGAAATTGATGTGCTTATGGGTAAGATAAAAGACCTTAACGAAGCAGTGGAGGTTTCACAGAAGTGTATCGAGCAGATGAAGGAAGTTTCTAGTGTTATTGCAGATTTTGCAGGTGTTATTTTAGGTATTGCAAATAAGACAAATATTCTCTCACTTAATGCAACAATTGAAGCAGCCAGAGCGGGAGAGCATGGTAGAGGCTTTGCGGTAGTTGCCAGCGAGGTTCAAAATCTAGCAAATCAGACAAAGACATCTTCGGCTGAGATTACAAAGAAGATTAGTGAGGTTCAGGAGCATGTTGAAGAAATGGTAGATTCTATGAAAAATATCTACGATAATGCAGAGGAACAGACTAAGATTTCGGCTACAGTTAATGAACTTCTTGAAAAGTTACTTGACGCAGCTATGGTGGCAAATGATGTTTCAAGAAATATGGAGAATGAGATTGCTTATCAGAGAGACATAACGGACCAGGCAAGAGCAACATTAAATCGCTATTCTGATGAGGTTGAATATCCAGAGACAGAAGTTGAACAGTACGAAGAAGAATATGTAGAAGAATAATATATAATCGTAGTTTAAACGTAGCTTTGATTATACGAAAAAACAGCAAGTCATTGGACTTGCTGTTTTTTCGTATAATCTAAGTCGCTTCGCAACTACGATTTGTTGAGCAGGGGCGCCAGGAATCGAACCCGGCTCAGGAGTTTTGGAGACTCTTATTCTACCGATGAACTACGCCCCTATGTATTTTTGACACGCGTATATTTATACCATATAAAATCGGGGTTGTCAACTAGAAAAGTTAGGAACATTAAAAAAAGGCGAAAAATAGTCCGTTGTGTCAGGAAAACTAGCTTGCAAATTTATAAAAGATTTGCTATACTAGTTTTCGTTACGCGGATGTGGCGGAACTGGCAGACGCGCTAGACTTAGGATCTAGTGGGAGACCGTGGGGGTTCGAGTCCCTTCATCCGCACGAAGCTACGAGCCGTAGCTATATAAGAAAATAGGAAGCGAAGATGTGCATTTATGTGCAATCTACGCTTCCTATTTTCTTATATACCCACGGCGACAGCCGTGGGCTTATAAATGTAAGCAGAGCTTACATTTATAAGATGCAACGGCGAGCATATGTAGAGGCGACAGCCGTGGGCTTATAAATGTAAGCAGAGCTTACATTTATAAGATGCAACGGCGATAGTGGGGTAGGAAGCGAAGATGTGCATTTATGTGCAATCTACGCTTCCTATTTTTTATAGTATAAATACTCAATAAAAGGTTTACTTTAGTGCCTAAATGTAATATAATTGTAATAATATTATGGATTGATTGAGCAATTATGCTGTGGAAAACAGTAAGGAGCAAGAATTGATGAAAATCGTGGTTACAGATGCAAAAACTATAGCAGATAGCGAAAGTTTTTTTGATCCTCTTAAGGATTTGGGAGAGCTTGTAATATACCAGCTCACAAAGCCAGAGGAGATGGTGGAACATATAGGTGATGCAGACATTGTTTTGTGTAACAAGACACATTTAGGTAGGGAAAATATTGGTCAGTGTCCAAATCTAAAGTATATAGGACTTTTTGCTACGGGATATAACAATATTGATACAGAATATGCAAGGGAACTTGGCATCACTGTATGTAATGCGGGAAGTTATTCTACAGATGCTGTAGCTCAGCACACATTTGCTCTTATACTTAATCATTTTAATAAGATTAAAGAATACGATGACTTTGTTAAAGAAGGTGGATGGAAGAAATCGGATGTGTTTTCACCGTTTATCTTCAGTATGAGTGAATTAGCTGGAAAGACCATTGGCATTGTGGGATACGGAAGCATAGGAAAAAAGGTTGCTGATATAGCTAAGGCATTTGGAATGAATGTACTGGCATACAACAGAAGTGAGAAGGAAGCTGAAGCTGTAGAGTTTGTTGATTTTGAAACACTTGTAAGTATGTCGGATGTTGTTACAGTACACTGTCCACTTAATAATCAATCAGAGAAAATATTTAATTACAATACATTTTCTAAATTTAAGAAGGATGCTTTGTTTGTTAATACGGCCAGAGGCGGTGTTATGGATGAAGATGACTTATATAGAGCTCTTAAGGATGGCGTTTTAGGTAGTGCGGCTATCGATGTACTGACTACCGAGCCTATGGACAAAGAATGTCCACTTTGTGATGCTCCAAATATTACTCTTACGCCTCATGTGGCTTGGGCACCTATTGAGACGCGAGAAAGATTACTTGATATAGTGTGTGATAATATTGCGCACTTTATGGAAGGAACTCCAGTTAATGTAGTTAACTAATTATACTACTAAAATACTTTTATGTTAGGGGAAATGTTCAATGAAGAGAATTCTTACGATAAAAGCAGAAGAGGGTATGGTTGTTGCAGGTGATGTGTACAATGAGGGAAATCATTTAGTCATATCAAGGGGGACAGTACTGACAAAGGAAATTATTGATAGATTAAAGTACTATTCAGTATTTGATTTCTTTATTGAGGATGATAAGCCTATAAAGCTTAACTCTTACAATATGGATGACTTGGAACGACATATTTTTAGCGAGTATAAAATTGAATCGGGTGGTTATTACAATAAAATAAAGGACAGTGAAGAATTTGAAGTTTTTGAAGGTCTTTTCCAAGAATCAGTAAAAAATATACAGGATTGTTTTAATGATGTTGTTACAAAAAATAAAGAAATTCGTGTGGAACAGCTCCTTGATAGTGTGAAAAAAATTACTGATGATTTTAAGCCAGATGTAAGTCTTTTTGATATGATTCATTGTATTGAGGAATATGATGATTTGACATATATTCATTCTGTTAATGTAGCTCTGATATGTCGTATTATAGGTATGTGGATGGGATATTCGGAGGCTGATTGTGATGTGCTTACTATCTGTGGCCTTATGCACGATATTGGCAAGGTTATGATTCCAAATGAAGTAATAACTAAGCCGGGTAGATTGTCTCCAACAGAATATGCGCTTGTTCAGACTCATACTATACATGGTTATAATCTTATGAAGGACCTCGACCTTGATGAACGTATAAAGTATGCAGCATTACAGCATCACGAAAGATGTGATGGTAAGGGATACCCTAACAAGCATAGATATGAAAATATTGATTCCTTTGCACGTATTGTGGCAATTGCTGATGTATATGATGCGATGACGTCTAATCGAATATATAGAAAGGGTATATGCCCATTTGAAGTTATATCTGCTTTTGAAGATAATATAGAATCATATGATCCAAAGGTTCTTTTTATGTTCCTCGAGCGAATAGCTCAGTCGTATGTAAACGCAGATGTAGTCTTAAACGGAGACTTAGAAGGAAAGATTGTTATGATTAACAAGTATGCACTAGGCCGTCCGGGAGTATTGGTAGGAGGAGCTTACGTAGATCTTTCTCGTCAGGACAATATGGAAATAACAGCATTAAAGTAAAATGAAATGGAGCGGTACAAATTTACCGCTCCATTTGCTTTGGTTCTACTTTATTCACTGCGACTCATTGAGGCATTCAGGTACAGATGATGCAATAATAGAACAGGTAACACTTAGACTGATAAGAGAAGAGCACTACAATCAGTCAAAGAGTTATATTGAAAGAATACAGACAACAATACCAGGATACACAATAAGAAAAGCAATAAATATAAGAGAACATTTAAAGTTAGTATAAAAAGCTAATAAAAGCACAAGGTTAATCAAGCAGGCATGATTAAAAGATTAAAAGTGCTATAATGCCACTTTTGACAAATATGGAAAATTGTTGTAAACTTGTGAAAATTAATTAGTGAAATCTTATTTCTTAGGGTCTCTCTTTTGTTTTCAAACTGACAGTAAATTTACTCTATCAGTTTGCGCACAAGTGTTGACGACAAAGTTAGAAAATGATACAATCAGATTAATATTAACGAGTTAAAGTGATATAGTGGAGGTGCGTGATGAAAAGGAAAGTTCTGAGCATGATTTTGAGTATAGCAATTGTGTTTGAAATGGGCTCATTTACTATAAGGGCACATAGCGAAAAAAACATAAGTGGAGCTGATATATTGAGGCAAATATGTGAAGGCAATGAAGAAAGTGTAGTGTGTAATGCATATGAAAATTCTATGGAAACACAAGCATATATGAAGAGTATATATTTACAGGATGTTATGGAGGTATCAAAAGAGCATTTAGAGTGCTATGGAGGAACATATATTAGTGATGATAATGAGTTAGTTGTGTTACTTACTGATACAGTAAATTCTACTAAAGAATATTGTGAGGAACTAGTAGGTGAGGGAGTCGTTTATAAGCAATGTGCGGCTTCTATAGAAGAATTGACAGAGTTGTATGATTACATTATAAATCTTTGGACAGAGAGTGATGAATTTAATGATGAGAATTTCTTGAGATTAAAAGATGATATTGTTGGTGTTGGTATTTATGTTGAGCAGAATAAGGTATATGTTCGAATAAAAAATTGTGATTCTGAGAAAATTGCTCTATTCAAAGAATGTATATTAGATTCAGAAGATGTTATTTTCGAAGAAGGAGAGGAGTATGAAGAAAGTGCAGGATATATTTTGAAGCCTGGTGAAGGCATATATGTAGGTGCACCATCTTCTGTATTTGGTTCTATATATAGTATAGGATTTAGATGTAAGAGATTAAATAGTTATGGTGTATATACATATGGTTTTATTACTGCAGCTCACGGAAATGAAATATCGGATTCAGTTTATTCAGCAACAGGAGAATGGATTGGTTATATTATGTCTAGATCATATGTTGATGGCGGAAATGTTGATGCGGCATATGTGAATATTATCAATTCGAAATATTCATGTTCAATACATATTTCAAACTGTTCAGCATGTTTGTCTCCTGGATACTATGTTGTGGGATATGCAACGGGTTCGACTGCTTATAAGTCGGGTATAAAAACTGGTCATACGTATGGTAAAATAATATCAACTAGTGCAACAGAGAAAATGGACACAGGATATACGATAAAAGATTTGGTTATTGCAGAATATACGTCCTTTTTTGGAGATAGTGGGGGAATCGTTTATATGATTATTGATGGAAAAACCTGCGTAGCGGGAATAACAGTTGCATGTAGCGGTAAAAAAAGTGCATTTGTTAAGGTGGCCAATATTAAAAAAGTTTTAAACATAATATTTTATTAAAAGATACAAGGAAAATAGTTAAGGTCTAAAGTATGGAGGCTTGACGATGAAGGTAAAGAAGTGGCAGATGAGGTTATTATTTTTGATAATTTGCATTATGGTAGCAATAATAGTGTATATATTATTTAACAAAAATAGGGAAGAATCAACTTGGGGTGTACATACAGATGGTCTGACACTTAGCTTTGAACAGGGGAATAACATATGCTATGTGGCATCGACTGGAAAACTAAAAAATGGCGAAAAACTCATAGTGGATGAAAATATAGCTTATGTTGCGTTTACAGAAGATGAAAGAATTCAATTGTGTAACTTGTTTGAAGGCATAATAATGGGGCGTTCGCTAGAGAAAGAATACGAATATAATATGATTATTAATGTAGATGGAGTATTGTTGACGATAGATACGAAACAAAGAAAAATGAGTGTTGTGGTGGAACGAACAAGTAGTGGTTGGACTACATATAATTATGAATTATCGAAAGAACAAAATTCTTTTTTTGAAATGATTATATATGAGTAAAAGGACGAAAATGATTTATGAGGCGGATTGTGAAAACTGGAGGAATCATTATATTATTGTTTATATTTGCAAGTATCGTATTCCTGTTTTATAATGAGAATAAAGTTGTAAATATTCCAGAAATAATAAATTGTATTTTTGAAGAAAACAATTTGAAGAATACAAAAATAAAGAAGTTAGGTGATTATGAAAAGGCTGAGTATATTATTGAATATATGGAAGTAACTCAAGAAGAAATCGAAGAATACGTAAATATTCAAATGGAATCGTACTCAGAGCTACTACCAGTGACGGATAGAAATGTTGTGCAAGAGGGAGATGTAGTGTATGTTAGTTATATTGTAACGCAAGATGGTCAGGTAATAAATCAAGTGGAACATGATAATCTAATGGTTGGTGTTGGAACATATGATATACAATTTGAGCAGGTTCTCATAGGTAAAAAAGTTGGCAATCCTTTTTCTGTATCATTGGAGTTGAAGGATATATATGGTGAATTAAGGGGGTGTGAATTAAATATTGTCGTAGAATCTATTAATTATTTTAAGACGCATGAATTGACAGAGCAGTTTGTACAAGAAACATTAAAAATGTCATCAATAAATGAATATTATAACAAGTGCTATGACATTTTGAAAAATGAGAAAGATGTACAAGCTAAAAAGATAGCAGAAAGAAGATTATTTGAATCCATTATTGAAGATTGTGAGTTCTTAGTTGATGAGAATGAGATTGCAGCATATAGTGTGAAATTTGTTGAGGAACATGAACAACTGGCATATGTTTATGGAATGGATATGCAGACATATGTAAGGGAAATTCTTGGAAAGGATATGGATGGATTTTATAGTTATTGTTATGATTATGGAGAATATATAGCAAAAAAGTATCTTGTTGTGGGCGCAATATTTAGTGATGTTGGGTTGGAAATTACGGAAGATGACTATCTGGAAATGTTGGATAAGTTAGATTATAAAGATAACAAATTAGATAATGATGCAAGCATAGATAATATGATAAGGTATACTATAATGGAGGAAAAAGTAATAGAGTATTTTACTGATAAATTATAAATATTAGTTAATTTTATAAAGGAGTAAAAAGGGAGTTGTAAATTATCGACTCTTTTTTACGTGAAAAAGTATTTTTGAATAGCGTTGCGTCAATTTAACGGAGTAAGGATTTTGTTGGTTGAATAAAAATAAAAGATGAGAGTGAACATCCACTGAAGTATAATGGTTGTGCTAAAAATCTATCATCAAGGAGGAGTCACACTCGTGAATATTATAGCACTATTAGAAACTGAGGGAAAATTTTTTAGAAACCCCAAAGATATCAATGCATTAGAAAAGTCTACAAAGGCTACAACATACGCAGTTGCAGCCTTTGTAGACTTTTCTAATGTATTGAGTAGTATGGATGAAAAAGATTCATAACTGTAGCTAACGTGAAGGACGCTACAATGTTCAGCGAAAAGATACAAGAACACTTGTAAGTTCTGTTGGAGATATTACTTTTGATTTTACTTACTATAAACGACTTACAGGTGAAGGTGGTTATGAATAAGGTACACCAGCTAAGCTGGTGGTGCTACTTTATTCACTGCGACTCATTGAGGCATTGTGGTATCTGCCATCTAAGGTTACATCCTCTCCAAACCAGCTTGGAGCCACAAATCTGTTGGCATCATCCTCAGATTCAAATTCTACTTCTGCTAAGTATAAGCCTTCAAATTTTCCTTCAAATATGTCAAGCTCAATAGTAAGCGGTTTACCAATGTTTGAGTCTCTTAATGGTATAAGATAACGGGTTTTAGTGATGATATTACCATCCGCTTTCTTTAGAAGATGAGCATAAGACTCAGCCGTCAAAGGTAAATTGTATTCCTCGCGAGTCATAAGTCCATCACTTTTGTAAGTGATGTAATATGTGTCACTTTGCTTGCGGACACGAACAACTGGACTTGTGCAAAGATAAGCCTGTTCAATTACGCAATGGTCACATGTGGCAAGGTCTACAGGGATAGAATCTTTTTGTATCAAATATTTTCTTTCAATTTCCATAGTGATAACTCCTTACGTTTTTCTGATAATGTTTATATGTTTGGGAATGTATCATTATTTGATACGCTCCTCTACAGTTTCTAATATCTGCTCGGCGCCTGTGTTAAAGGTAATAATGAGATTTGAAACCTTATAAGTGTTTCCGTTTTTCTCTTTTGTATATGTATCTGTTCTGGTAGATACAATATACTTGGAAGTAGTATTTTTGATAGTGATTGTTCTGCCGGAAAGAAGTTCTATAGTGTAATTACCAATATGCTTGTTAATGGTTGTTTTATCGCCTGTTGAAGTAATGATTTCACGTCTACTTGTAGTCTCGCTATTGCCGGAGCCATTTGAATTAGTAGGCTTTGCGGCCGTAGTAGTCTGCGTTGGTGGGTTTTTTGTAGTCGCTGTAGGTTCTTGCTTATCAGTTGTTTTCTTTTCAGTGGTTTGAGCCTTTGTGGTAGTATCATTGTTGTTTGAATTGCTTTCATTTGATGATGAAGCTGTTGTAGTGTTACCAGAACTACCACCGGAACTACCATCTGAAGAACCGCCTGAACTGTTGCCTGTTGAATTGCTGGAAGAGCTGCCGGAGTCACCTCTGTGCGAAGTGGTTTGCTGCTCTGAGCTATTACTGCTGTTCTGTTCATTTGGAGCATTTGTATCTGATGCAGAAGGTTCATCATCTGGTTCAAAGATTGTGACAGTAACTTCCTTTGAAACTGTTTTACCGTTATAATTAAATGTATATACTGCTTTATAATCTCCAGGAGTAAATATGTCGATAGCTGATGCGTCAGCCCATACCTGAAGGTCGTCAAAGTCATCTTCATTCATTATGACTACGCCTGATAGGAAGTCAATATTTTCACCTACAGGCGACTTAATATCAGAAATATTAATTATTGGCTCATCGCCGGATAAATCAACATTGCCATCAGCTAAGCCTATCTCTGGACCGTAGGATACTGTTACATCGGGTATCTCTATACTGCTACTACAGCCTGATGAAAGAGAGACAATAAGTGCGAAACTTAAGGTAACTCCTGTATATTTTAAAAATCGTAAGTTCTTATTAATCATTTTTCCTCCTAAGTTTAGTTGTATATGTTATACAAGCTGTATAGTGGATGCCAGATTATCTGAAGTCTCCTTATCTAAAAGAATGGAAATCAGCTCAAGACCAAGCTCAATGCTTGTTCCCATACCACGGCTTGTTGTTACATTGCCATCTGTTATGACTCTGACAGAACGATCATCTGTTAAGGCAGTAGCGCCTAAAAGTTTATCTTCAAACCCTGGATAACATGTGGCTTTTCTTCCGTTAAGGAAACCTAATTGACCTAAAACGCTTGGTGCTGCGCAAACAGCTGCCATATGGCGTCCTTCATTATACTTCTCCTTTAACATATTGCAGAGTCCTTCGTGGTTACCTAAATTAGTTGTACCAGGAAGCCCACCTGGAAGGAAGTAAAGGTCAGCATCACTATCCTTTATATCGTCAAAAAGTGCATCAGCCATAATAGTTACATTGTGACTACTTGTAACTAATTTGTTATCTGTTATAGAAACCATAGTTACGTCTATTTTCTTTGTACGTCTCAACACATCTATAACTGCCAATGCCTCCACCTCTTCAAAACCGGTTGCTAAAAATGCGTATGCCTTCTTCATAAATACTTACCTCCAAAAATAATTCTATAAACTATATAATATTTTACCAAACGAAGTGAAACTTGTCATCTTTATAAAAAAAGAAAGTGAATATTCCAAGAAATTGGTGACAACAGGAAAAATCTGTGATATAGTAATCTAATGTTATTGTGCCTAACTAGGTCATGCTTATATGGCACAAAAATATAAAATGGAGGAATTATTAAAATGAGTTTACAGGTAGAAAAATTAGAGAAGAACATGGCAAAGCTTACTATCGAAGTGTCAGCTGAAGAGTTTGACAAGGCTCTCGAGCAGGCTTATCAGAAGAATAAAGGAAAGATAAATCTCCCAGGATTTAGAAAGGGTAAGGCTCCACGTCAGATGATCGAAAAGATGTATGGCGTAGGCGTATTCTATGAGGATGCAGCTAATATTATCATCCCAGATGCATATGCTAAGGAAGTTTCAGCATGTACAGAGATCGAGGTTGTTTCACAGCCAGATATCGATGTTGTACAGATTGAAAAGGGCAAGCCTTTCATCTTCACAGCTGAGGTTGCTTTAAAGCCAGAGGTTGAGCTTGGAAACTACAAGGGAATCAAGGTTGAGGTTGCAGCTCCAGAGGTTAAGGATGAGGACGTTGAGGCTGAGCTTAAGAAGGCACAGGAGCAGCAGGCTAGAACAATCCCAGTTGAGGATAGAGCTGTAGCTGATGGTGATATGACAACAATTGATTTCGAGGGATTTGTTGATGGTGTTCCATTTGAAGGTGGAAAGGGTACAGATTACCCACTTACAATTGGCTCACATTCATTCATCGATACATTTGAGGAGCAGTTAATTGGAAAGAACATTGGTGAGGAAGTAGAAGTTAATGTTACATTCCCAGAGGAGTACCATGCTGAGGAACTTAAGGGAAAGCCAGCTATGTTCAAGGTAACAGTTAAGGAAATTAAGGTAAAGGAGCTTCCTGAGTTAGATGATGATTTCGCACAGGATGTTTCAGATTTTGATACACTTGCTGAGTACAAGGAGGACATTAAGAAGAATCTCTTAGAGAAGGCTGAGCAGGCAGCAAAGAATGAGAAGGAAGAGAAGCTCATCGATGCAATTATCGCTGATTCTAAGATGGATATTCCTGAGGCTATGATTGAGACACAGCAGGAGCAGATGATTAGAGATTTCGCTGGCAGATTATCACAGCAGGGTCTTTCATTTGACCAGTATATGCAGTTCACAGGCATGACAATGGATATGATGAAGGAGCAGATGAAGCCACAGGCTCTTAAGAGAATTCAGGTAAGACTTATCCTTGAGGCTGTAGCTGCTAAGGAGAACTTCGAGATTACAGAGGAAGATATCAATAAGGAGCTTGAGACAATGGCTTCTATGTATCAGATGGACCTCGAGAAGCTTAAGGAAATCGTTACAGATACAGAGAAGGAAGCTATGAAGAAGGATATCGCTGTTTCAAAGGCAGCTGAGCTTATTGTAGCTGAGAGTAAGTAATTAATTATATGTAATAAATGTAAATGTTGTGCCTCGAATGGACATTAGGGTGTCCATTTGAGGCATTTACGAAGAAAGGTAAGGTGTAGTTATGAGTTTAGTACCATATGTCCTTGAACAGACCAGCCGTGGTGAGCGTTCATATGATATTTATTCAAGACTTTTAAAGGATAGAATTATTTTCCTTGGTGAGGAAGTTAATGAGACAACAGCCAGCCTTGTTGTGGCACAGCTTTTATACCTTGAGTCTGAGGATAGTACAAAGGATATCAGCTTATACATTAATAGTCCGGGAGGCTCTGTTACAGCTGGTATGGCTATATATGATACAATGCAGTATATTAAATGTGATGTTTCGACAATTTGTATTGGTATGGCAGCTAGTATGGGTGCATTCCTTTTAGCTGGTGGTGCAAAGGGCAAGAGATATGCTCTTCCAAATGCTGAGATTATGATTCATCAGCCACTTGGTGGTGCTCAGGGTCAGGCAACTGAGATTGAGATTGCTGCAAAGCATATTTTAAAGACAAAGAAAAAGTTAAATCAGATGATTGCTGATAATTGTGGAAAGACTATTGAGGAAGTAGAGAAGGATACTGATAGAGATAACTGGCTTAGTGCTGAGGAAGCAGTTGCTTACGGTCTTATTGATAAGATTGTTGAGAATCGACAGTCAGAGAATAAGGAAAACTAGTATTTAAGGGGTGATAGAGTATGGCAAACAGAATGGATGAGCCTAAAAAGCTACGCTGTTCCTTTTGCGGAAAGACAAGTTCACAGGTAAGAAGACTTATAGCAGGTCACGATGGCTCACATATTTGTGATGAGTGTATTGATACATGTGCAGAAATTCTTGAAGAGGAGTTCGAGGCATATGATGAGCCTGCGGAGGACTTGGGCATAAATCTCCTCAAACCGAAGGAGATTAAGGAATTTTTAGATGAATATGTTATTGGTCAGGATGACGCAAAGAAGGTTTTATCTGTTGCAGTTTATAACCATTACAAGAGAGTTACTTCCGGTAAAAATCTTGATGTGGAGATTCAGAAAAGCAATATCTTAATGCTTGGACCAACTGGTTCCGGTAAAACATATTTGGCTCAGACTCTGGCTAAGCTTCTTAATGTACCTTTTGCCATAGCTGATGCAACTGCGCTTACAGAGGCAGGCTATGTAGGTGAGGATGTTGAAAATATACTTCTTAAGGTTATTCAGGCAGCAGACTATGATGTAGAGAGAGCTAAGTATGGTATTATCTACATTGATGAGATAGATAAGATTACAAAGAAGTCTGAGAATGTTTCAATCACAAGAGATGTTTCAGGTGAGGGAGTTCAGCAGGCACTTCTTAAGATTTTGGAGGGTACTGTTGCATCAGTTCCACCACAGGGTGGTAGAAAGCATCCACATCAGGAGCTGATTCAGATTGATACTACAAACATTTTATTTATCTGCGGTGGTGCCTTTGATGGCCTTGAAAAGATTGTAGAGACAAGACTTGATAAGAAGTCTATTGGATTTAATGCCGAGGTTTCAACAGGTGGGGAAATCGATGAGGCAGAGATGTTTAAAAAGACTATGCCTCAGGATTTGGTGAAGTTTGGTCTTATACCGGAGTTTATCGGACGTGTGCCGGTAACTGTTGCCCTTGATAAGCTTACAAAGGATGATTTGGTTCGCATACTTAAGGAGCCAAAGAATGCCATTGTAAAGCAATATCAGAAGCTTTTAGAGCTTGATGGAGTAGAGCTTAGCTTTGACGAGGAGGCACTTTTGGCTATAGCAGAGCGTTCTTTTGAGAGAAAGACTGGTGCTAGAGGACTTAGAGCTGTAGTGGAGGATGTAATGATGGATGTTATGTATGAAATTCCATCTGATTCTGAAGTTACAGGATGTGTTATTACAAAGGATGCTGTAGAAAAGAAATCTCAGCCAGAGCTTAAGTATAAAAAATCAAAATTAGCTTAAAATAAGAAATATAAATTTAGTATGACCGTTTTTGAATAATTGTTCAGAAACGGTCATTCGCTACTAAGAAGAAGGAAGGTATTAATATGATTTATACTGTGACGTTCAATCCAGCCATCGATTATATTGTTGACATAGATGAATTTAAATTAGGTCAGGTAAATAGAACAAGCACTGAACAAGTTTTGCCGGGAGGCAAGGGCATAAATGTTTCTATTGTATTAGGAAATCTTGGGTTTGAGAATACAGCACTTGGCTTTCTGGCAGGATTTACAGGAGATAAGATTGAGGAATGTATGTCTTGCTATAACATAAAGACTGATTTTATACATGTTAAGGATGGAATGTCCAGAATAAATGTGAAAGTCAAGGGCACAAGAGAAACTGAGATAAATGGTATGGGTCCTAATGTAGGTAAAGATGAGCTGGATATTCTTTATAGACGTATTTCAACTCTTTCAGAAGGAGACATTCTAGTGCTTGCAGGAAGTATAAATGCATCATTACCAGACACTGTGTATGCGGATATACTTAATGTGCTTGTAGGTAAAAATGTCAAGGTCGTGGTAGATGCCACAGGTAATCTTTTAAGAAATGTACTTAAGTTTAAGCCATTTATGGTTAAACCTAATATTTATGAGCTTTCACAGATATATGGTGTTTCCATAGAAAGCAGGGATGATGTAATAAAGTATGCCAATATGCTTCGCAAAGAGGGTGCCGTAAATGTTCTTGTTTCAATGGGCAAAGATGGGGCAATACTTATAGATGAGAATGGAAATGTTTATGAGAGAGAGGCGCCTTCTGGTAAGGTTATAAATACAGTAGGTTCGGGAGATTCTATGGTGGCAGGCTTTATTGCAGGCTACTTGGAAAAAGGGGATTATAGTCATGCTTTAAAAATGGGACTTGCTGCAGGTAGTGCCAGTGCATTCTCAGCATATTTAGCTACAAAGGATGAGGTATTAGACGTTTATAGGAGGAGTTAATCTTGAGAATAACTGATTTAATCAGCGCAGACAGTGTGGAGCTTTATGGTTCTGCGAAGACTAAGGATGAAGCTATTTTAAAGATGATTGACCTGATGGTAGCAGGCGGAAATATCTCTGATAAAGAGGCATATACAAAAGCTGTTTTTAAAAGGGAAAGTGAAAGTACAACTGGTATAGGAGAGGGTATAGCTATACCTCACGCTAAGTCTGATGCAGTGAAGCGTCCAGGTCTTGCGGCTATGATATTAAAGGATGGTGTCGAGTTCGATTCGTTGGATGGAGAACTGGTTCATGTGATATTCCTTATAGCAGCACCAAACACAGAGAATAACGTGCATTTAGACGTATTAAGCAAGCTCTCAGTCATTCTTATGAATGAGGAGTTTATAAGTGATATAAAAAAAGCTAAGACGGAAGAAGAATTTCTACAGGCAATTAATGTGGCTGAGGAATATAAGGATGAGGCGGATAGAAAGAGGGAAGCCTATGCGGCTATATATGAAAATAGTCAGCACGCAGATAATGATAATAATTTTAATGATACAACCGACGATTCTCAAATTTCTAATGGAGAAATAAAGAAAATACTTGCTGTTACAGGCTGTCCTACAGGTATAGCACACACATATATGGCAGAGGAAAGCTTGTATAAAGCAGCAAGAGCGGCAGGAGTAAATCTTAAGGTTGAGACAAGAGGCTCCGGTGGTGCAAAGAATTTATTGACCGATGAGGATATACAGGAGGCAGATTGTATTATCGTAGCGTCAGATACTACTGTGCCAATGGCAAGGTTTAATGGTAAGAAGGTTATTAAGACACAGGTTTCAGATGGAATATCTAAAGCAGCAGAGCTTATAAACAGAGCAGTAGAAGGCGATGTGGCTGTCTATAATAACAAAGACGGTGAGAGGTACTCTGCTAACAGAGAAAGTAGCGGCAGAAAAGGCATTGGACACACTATATATACTCATCTTATGAATGGTGTATCCCATATGCTTCCATTTGTTGTAGGTGGAGGAATTCTTATAGCTATTGCCTTTCTTATAGACGGATTTTCAGTGGATTTGGAATCATTGCCAGCAGATAAAGCACAGGCGGAGCTTCTTGGAGAAGAGTATTCTAAAGCTGATTTTGGAACTATTACAGAGCAGGCTGCGCTGTTTAAAAATATTGGCGGTGTTGCCTTTGGCTTTATGTTACCTGTTTTAGCTGGATATATTGCTATGAGTATAGCAGACAGACCAGGACTTTTGGTAGGCTTTGTAGGTGGTATGATAGCGGCAAACGGAAAGAGTGGATTCCTTGGGGCGCTTGTAGCAGGCTTTTTGGCAGGATACTTGATACTATTTCTTAAGAAAATATTTGACAGACTTCCTAGAAGCCTAGATGGTATGAAGCCTATTTTGTTGTATCCGGTTTTTGGAGTGCTTTTCATAGGGCTTCTTATGATGTATTTAATTGAGCCACCAGTGGGAGCGTTTAATACATGGTTAAATGAGGGACTTAATTCTATGGGGGATGCAAATAAAATTTTCCTTGGAATTATACTGGCTGGTATGATGGCTGCAGATATGGGAGGACCAATTAACAAGGCTGCATATGTGTTTGGTACGGCTATGATTGCGGAAGGAAACTATAATATGATGGCAGCAGTTATGATTGGTGGAATGGTGCCACCTTGTGCAATAGCTCTTGCTACACTAATATTTAGAAATAAGTTTAATGATGAAGAGAGAAAGTCAGGTCCGGTGAATTTTATTATGGGACTTGCCTTTATAACTGAGGGAGCGATTCCTTATGCGGCATCAGACCCTATACGAGTTCTTCCGTCTTGCGTGGTTGGTTCAGCAGTAGCAGGAGCTATGTCAATGATATTTGAGTGTACACTTATGGCACCTCATGGAGGCATATTTGTGTTCCCTGTTGTTGGTAATGCATTACTTTACCTTGTTTCGCTTATTGCAGGAACGGTATCAGGTGCATTATTGCTTGGTATATTAAAGAGAAGGATAGTACAGGAGGGATAGTATGAAGGTGTTTAATTATAAAATTAAGGATAGTGAGGGTATACATGCCAGACCGGCAGGTATTATAGTTAAGGAGGCAAAACAGTTTGCATCTACAGTTACAATGGAATATGATGGAAAAAAGGCTGACTGTAAGAAAATATTTGCTATAATGGGTTTAGGTGTGAAATGTAATGAAGTGATAAGTGTCTTTATAGAAGGTGAAGACGAGGAAAAGGCAGCAGAAGCGCTGAAGACAGCTGTAGAGAACAATTTATAACAAGACTATATGTAGGATGAAAGGTGAATGCCATGAGAAAATATGAGGGTAGCGCTGTTTTTAACGGAATAGCCATAGGAAGGATAAGCTTATATAAGAAAAATGATAGCACGGTGAAACGCCGCCATGTGGCTGATATATTAGAAGAGAAAGCAAGATTCGAAAATGCTGTAAAGAAGGCGGTAGAACAGCTAAATAATCTTTATGAGAAGGCGCTCACAGAAGTAGGAGAGTCTAGTGCTGGTATATTTGAGGCTCACGTGCTGATGGCTGAGGATGAGGATTATAGAGAATCCGTTTTTAATATAATCGAAAATCAATCAGTTAACGCAGAGTATGCAGTTGCCTGCACTGCGGATAATTATGTAGCTATGTTTGAGTCCATGGACGATAATTACATGAAGGCCAGAGCTATGGATGTAAAAGACGTCTCAAACAGGATAATAGCTATCTTAAAAGGTAAGACAGAGAGGTACCAGAGTGAGGGTGATGAACTGATTGTAGTGGCTGAGGATTTGGCACCATCTGAAACTGTTCAAATGGACAAATCAAAGGTGGTGGCGTTTGTTACGAGATATGGGTCTTCAAACTCACATACAGCAATTCTTGCCAGAACTATGAATATTCCGGCCCTTATAAAGGTTGAATATAATGAAGATATAGATGGCAAGGAAGCTATTGTGGACGGTTATACAGGAACACTTATTATAGAGCCGGATGAAGAGACGAAGACTATATTACTCTCAAAGCGTCATAAGGAAGAGGATAGGCGAAAACTTTTACAGGAATTAAAGGGTCTTCCTAATGTCACAAAGGATGGCAGGAAGGTGGAGATATACGCTAATATCGGTGCTGTTTCGGATACAGTAAGTGCTCTTGAAAATGATGCAGGAGGAATAGGTCTTTTTCGAAGCGAGTTTCTTTATTTGGGGGAGAATACATTCCCAACAGAGGAGCAACAGTTTAACGCATATAAGTCCGTAGCAGAGGCTATGGGGGGCAGAAAGGTTATCATAAGGACATTGGATATCGGTGCAGATAAACAGGCTCATTATTTTGAGCTGGCAAAGGAAGAAAATCCGGCTATGGGCCTTAGAGCTACAAGGATATGCCTGACACGACCTGATATTTTTAAGACACAGTTAAGAGCAATCTTACGTGCAAGTCTGTTTGGAAATATATCTATTATGTTTCCCATGATTATATCAGTCGAAGAAGTTAAAAAGATTAAGACTATTATGGAGGAAGTGAAAGCGGAATTGCGAGCAGATGGACTTCCTTATAAAGATGTGGAAACTGGCATTATGATTGAAACACCGGCTTCGGCAATCATAAGTGACAAATTGGCGGCTGAAGTTGACTTTTTTAGCATTGGAACTAATGATTTGACCCAATACACTCTTGCGATAGATCGTCAGAATGAAGCATTGGCGGACTTTTACGACCCACATCATCCGGCAGTGTTACGATTGATTGAAATGGTTGTGAAAAATGGCCATGACCACAATATTTGGGTGGGTATATGTGGAGAGTTAGCAGCAGACTTGGATTTGACAAAGGAATTTGTAAGGATGGGTGTGGATGAACTTTCAGTGGCTCCACCGCACATCCTACCACTACGTCAATTGATTAGAAATATGTGACTACTTTAATTTGCAACCATCACATTTCATCTTGTTATAACTCTCATTATTTCATTTCCGTAATGAGAATTATAAGAAAGAGAGTTTTGGTTGCAAATTGAAGTGTGTGGAAAATGCTTGATTTTTAGCTGTTTTTTGGGTAAAATTGGGGTATGTGTGTTCTGGGATTTGGCTAGAAAATTTCGGGACAGTAGGAAAGGAATTTTATGGCATGAGAAATGTTGATTTATCAAAGCTTGAAGCATATGATTTGGTAGATGTACAGGAGATTAAAGCATTAGACAGTACGGGATATTTGCTTATTCATAAAAAAACAAAGGCGAAAGTGGCTTTGCTTTTAAATGATGATAACAATAAGGTGTTTAATATAGCCTTTAGAACTCCTTGCGCTGATGATACTGGTGTACCTCATATATTGGAACATTCAGTTCTTTGTGGCTCAGAGAAGTTTCCTGTAAAGGACCCATTTGTAGAGCTCGTAAAGGGTTCTCTAAATACATTCCTCAATGCAATGACATCATCCATGAAAACAATGTATCCGATAGCCAGCTGTAATGATGCAGACTTT
>JAFSIA010000036.1 GCA_017440045.1 Lachnospiraceae bacterium | reverse complement strand
TTTGCGTAGAGAGCATCCTTTTCTTTCATAATCTCGTATAAACGGGCATTACCCATAATAACTGTATCAAGAACAGTATATTGGTCATATTTGAAGTGATCCTGCTGTAAGAATGAAAGTCTCTGACCATCAGTAATGATGATATCACCCTTTGTAGGTTCAATTTGACCTGATAAAATCTTTAAAAATGTAGACTTTCCGGCACCATTAGCACCGATAAGACCATAGCAGTTGCCCTCAGTAAACTTTATATTTACATCTTCAAATAGAGCTTTTTTTCCAATTCTAAGAGTTACATTGCTTGCAGCTATCATAACTACCTCCATAAATAAAATGAATTAACTCCTACCTATTGTACAGTAAATGGGAAAAAAAGCAAGGTTTTTCTTGTAGAATATGGTATTTTTGGGTATAATGGAAGAGGAAAAACAAGGAACGTGTGAGGTATGGACATGACAAAATTTAAAACTAAAGTAGGAAATCCATTATTGTTAGGAGCAACAAAGCTATTAAGTGCTGTTAACTTTGCCATAGTTCTAGAGAAAAAAGATAAGAATCCTGTTTTGAGAATATATAAGAAGGGCACATATGATATTGTATGTGACCTCTCTTTTGATGATAAAATGAGATTTGGTGATGTGTACGCTATGGAGGTAGATGATTTCGACATAGCTGCATATGATTACGGATATGTGTGTGACGGGGAAATGCTTCCAGACGATTATGCAAAAGTTATAAATCATAGAGATAACTGGGGTGACGATGAACTTGTCACATATAGTGTTTTTGAAGACAATTATTCATGGGATAAGGAAAAATGTGTAAATATACCTTTTGACGAAGCAGTTATCTATCGTATGCATGTGAGAGGTTTTACTGCCCACAAATCATCAGGTACAAAGTATAAAGGAACCTTTAAAGGTGTTATAAGTAAGATTCCATATTTAAAGGAATTAGGCATAAATGTTGTAGAACTTATGCCTTCTTATGATTTTATTGAAAGAAATGGCGAGAAGATAAACTACTGGGGCTATGGAGAGGCATCATACTTTGCTCCAAAGCCATCCTTTGCATCTGACAAGGACAATGTTTGTAATGAATTTAAGGATATGGTTAGTGCATTGCATAATGCAGGCATAGAGCTTGTGATGGAGTTCCATTTCGTCGAAGGTATGAAGCCATATATGATTATGGATTGTATAAGATACTGGGTAATGGAATACCACATTGATGGAATTCATATGAATCTTAATGCAGTTCCTGTAAATGTGATTAAATCTGACCCTCTTTTATCAAGGATAAAGATATTAGGCGACAGATGGGAGCTTGTAAATGATTATTATACACCTCTTAAAGGGGATAAACATCTAGGTATTTGCAACGATACATTTATGTGCACAGCCAGAAAATTCTTAAAGGGTGACGAGGGCGTGGCATATGAAATGTCATCAAAAATAAAGGAAAATCCTAAGGATGCAGGTATTGTTAATTATCTCGCAACTCACAACAGCTTTACCCTTATGGATTGCGTTTCATATGATAGAAAGCATAATGAGGCAAACGGTGAGTCAAATCAGGATGGAAGTGATTTGAATTATAGCTGGAACTGCGGTGTTGAAGGTGCTACCAGAAAGAAAAGGGTTGTGGAGCTCAGAAAGCGTCAGATTAAGAATGCTCTTACAATGTTGTTTATAAGCCAGGGTACACCGCTTATTATGGCAGGTGATGAGATGGGAAGAAGCTGTGAAGGAAACAATAACCCATACTGCCAGGATAATGATATCAACTATGTAAATTGGAATGATTTAAAGAAAAATCCGGATATATATGAATTTACAAAGTTTATGATTAAGTATAGAAAAGAGCATAAGATGCTTCATATGGAGAAGGAGCCAAGGATGATGGATTATCTTTCAAAGGGATGTCCGGATTTGTCTATTCATGGTATTGAGCCTTGGAGACCGGATTTTAATTATGTAAGCAGATGTTTTGGTCTTATGTTTAATGAGGCATATGATGACAAGAAGGGTAAATTGTACATTATGTTTAATATGTACTGGGAGCCACAGGAGTTTAATGTGCCTGCTAATGAGCCTAAGATGAAGTGGAAGCTTGAATTTACTACGGCAGGTCGAGAGGATAGTGAACCTAAGATTGACAGAGTTTTTTCTGTTCAGCCTAGATCTATAGCTGTTATTCGTGAGGTTTAAGATGAGCGATAATAATCTGATTAAAAATGGCTTTGGATTAAGTGGATTTACTCTGAAAATCGTAGCATTGATTACGATGATTATAGACCACACCGGTGCGGTTTTGTTTCCGGGAATTGAAGAATTTAGAATAATAGGAAGAATAGCGTTTCCTATTTATGTATTTCTAGTGGTTGAGGGAGTTTTTCATACGTCAAATATTAAGAGGTATCTTATTAGACTTCTTGTATTTGCTGCTATTTCAGAGATACCATTTAATTTAATGGTTTCAAACAGTATATTCAACATTCATTTTCAGAATGTTTTCTTTACACTGGCAATAGGTGTAGCGATGATGTGGGCTATGAATGTTATTGCGGAAAAATATATGAATCCTATGCTCAGTACATTTTGCTTACTGATTGCGCTTGTTGTGGCGTGGTTCGCAAAGGTTGATTATGCAGCATATGGTATTGCGTTGGTGTATCTGTTTTATTGTTACAGATATCAAAGGATAATAGCTTGTGTAGGTATGGCAGTAGCCAGTGTGGTTTTTGGTGGCATACAATGGCTGGCTATATTATCGATTCCGTTTATTTTGTTGTACAATGGCGAAAGAGGAAGAGTTTATTTAAGTGGTAAATGGTTAAAGTACTCGTTTTACGGACTTTATCCAATTCATATAATGGTGTTAGTGCTTATTCGCATGATTTTAAAGTAGCAGGAGGTACTTATGGTAGATGGCTTTATATTTGATATGGACGGAATTCTCTTTGACACAGAGAGACTTTTCAATGTTTGCTTTAAAAAGGCATTGATAGAGTATGGTGCTACAAATGTTGATGAGCTTATAAAAGGATGTATAGGAAGAAGTACAGTTGAATCAAGAGCGTTTTGTCTTAGCAGACTTCCGGAAGATTTTCCATATGATGAAATGCAAATGAAGCTTAGAGAGGATTTTAATGAAAGGTTGGCAGAAGGTGGTATGCCTATAAAACCTGGAGTTTATTTGATGCTTGAATATCTTAAGGCAAACAGATATCCAATGGGATTAGCATCATCTTCGTCTAGAAGAAGTGTTACTCATCACTTGGTGGAAGCTAATATGACAGAATATTTTTCTGTAGTAGTCTGCGGTGATATGGTAGAAAAGGGTAAGCCGGAGCCGGATATTTATTTAAAGACCTTAGATATGATGAATCTTAGAGGTAAGAATGTGATTGCATTTGAGGATTCACCAAACGGATTAAAGGCTGCAACTGCGGCAGGTATAAAGGCTATAATGATTCCTGATGAGATTCCATATAGTGAGGAGCTAAAGCCGTATGTATACGAGAGATTTAATTCTATGACGGCGGCGCTAGAGGCACTAAAAAAAGGTGAGATATCATAATATACTATATAAGACCTGAATAAGTTTAAACAAACTTATTCAGGTCTTTGTCATATTCATAGTCAATGTCAGCAAGCTTTGCTATGATATCGTCTTTAACTAATTCCATATCCTCACACATATCATCAAGTGAGGAATAGTAGTCGCGAAGCTTAAGATTAACAAAGCTTAAGAGCATCATTGGGTCATTTGGAATACTCATATATACCTCCATTACCATTTTTTTGGTGTATTAGGACAGTGATTTTTCTTTAGAGCCGCTCGAAGCTCCACATAGCATCCGCACTTTAAACAGGTGCCACTTACGAGATGTTCACATTCCTTGCAGATGGCAAGGCGACTTTCATATTTGTCGCCCTCCACCTTTAATTCATCACCAAATCTGGCAATGAAAGAATCTAAGTCTACATAGTCATCCTGACCTTTCATATCCCTCATGAGACATTTTTTGCAGTAAACCTTTTCCATATTACTTTACCGCAATATGAAGAACAGAGCAAGCAGGGATAGTAAAGCTTAAAGAGTTACCATTGACATTGATATCATTAAAGCTTTCTTTCATTACCTTCTCTGTGTTATCAAAGTCGTTGTAATCTTTCATATTACCAGTAACAATTTCAGCATTTACAGAGTTTACCACTTTTTCCAAAATAATACTCTCGACAGGGTAGCTCTCTGTGGCAGAAAGGTTTGTGATGGTTATATTAATGATTCCATCCTTATCTATGGATACTGATTCACAAAGGTTTGGAACCATATTGTCATCCTCTAATCCTATCATTTCAGTATCGATAGAGCTTTCCAAAAGTTCAGCGTCCTGATGGTATTTGTACATATCGAATACGTGATATGTAGGAGTTAAAAGCATCTGGTCGCCGTCTGTTAAGATAACTGACTGAAGTACGTTTACCATCTGAGCAATATTTGCCATTTTTACTCTGTCGCAATGCTTGTTGAAAAGGTTAAGGTTGATACCGGCAACGATTGCATCACGCATAGTGTTTTGCTGATATAAGAAGCCTGGGTTTGTGCCCGGCTCTACATCAAACCAGTTGCCCCATTCATCAATAATAAGACCAATCTTCTTGTCAGGGTCATATTTATCCATAATTGCGCCGTGATTCTTAATAAGAGTATCCATATAAAGAGTTTTCTTTAAAGTTACGTAATATGTTTTCTCATCGAAGTCAGTTGCGCTGCCTTTTTTCTCCCATGTGCCGGGAACGGTATAGTAATGAAGGGAAAGACCATTCATAAAGTCTTTAGCCTTTCTTCCGTATGTATCTGTGCATGTGGCAAGAACACCCTCTGTCCAGAGATAATCATCAATGTTTGCGCCACAGGCAATCTTGTATATAGGTTTCTTTGGGTCATAGTTTCTCACATAAGTCTGATATCTGCGGTACTCATTGCCGTAGTGCTCAGGACGCATATTACCACCACATCCCCAGTTTTCATTTCCTACACCGAAGTATTTAACTTCCCAAGGCTCTTCGTTGCCGTTTTCTTTTCTTAAGTCAGCCATAGGAGAGATACCATTGAAAGTCATATACTCAACCCATTCGCTCATTTCCTGGACAGTGCCGCTACCTAAGTTTCCGTTAATGTAGGCATCACAGCCAAGCTGCTTGATGAGCTCGAAGAACTCGTGAGTACCAAAGCTGTTATCCTCTACAACACCGCCCCAGTGAGTATTAATCATTTTCTTTCTCTTTTCCTTAGGACCTATACCATCTTTCCAGTGATACTCATCTGCAAAGCATCCACCAGGCCATCTGAGAACAGGAATATTCAGCTTCTTTAAAGCCTCAACCACGTCAGTTCTCATACCATTAACATTTGGAATGTTTGAATTTTCACCCACATAGATGCCTTCGTAAATACATCTTCCCAAATGCTCGGAAAAGTGGCCGTAAATTTCCTTGTTGATTTTACCTAAACGATTCTTTGCGTTTACGTATAGTTTTGCCATAAAAAATCCTCCCGATTTAATACATTTTTATAGAGAGATTTTACCACGGATATTCTCTAATATAAAGAAGATTTTAAGATATAAAATTACTTTCAACTACTTGCAACTAATTTTTATATGTAGTATAGTTAAGTATATGGTTTGAAAAATGAGGATGCATTGAATTTGATTAATACAAAAATTGGAAATAGGAGGTTTATATGTATAGAGAGATATTAAATCAGTTGGATGAGTGGAGAGAAAAGGAGCAGGACGAGAGAAAGGTTCTTCTTTTTGCAGGTTCTAAGGGGGTAGGAAAAACTTTTACATTAAAAGACTTTGGAGCAGGATATTTTACTAATACATGTTCCTTCGATTTTAAGGCGCAGGATTATGTCAGATATCTTTTTGAGGGAGAGCTTGATAAGAATTTTATCTTAAAAAAGCTTAGTGTTTCATGTGGTGAGACCCTTATCCCTGGAGAGACTTTACTTGTGTTTGAAAATGTGGATGTGCTTGAACACAGCAGAGATATAGTTGACTTTATATGCCAGCAGTTGAAGGAATTTCACGTGGTATTTACTCTTGACAGACTGGAGATGAACTTCCTTAAGAATAATCCTGAAATAGCTGATAAGGTAAATGTGATAAACATATATCCTCTTAGCTTTAGTGAGTTTCTTATCGTCAATAAGGAAAATAGTTTTTGTGAGAGGATTTCGAATCAGGCAAAGCAGCCCCTTGATGAAGAAGAAAAGAAAAAGCTTGAAAGTTACCTTAAGGTATATATGATAACAGGTGGTATGCCATCGGTAGTGAAGACCTATGTAGATACATTGAGTATGGGCAAGGTGGAAGCTGAGAAGGCAAAAATTCTTTTTGCTATGGAGGAGGAAATAGAGGCAATAGAGCAGCCGGCTCTTAGAAATAAGGTAAAGCAGGTATTTGACAGTATTCCAATGCAATTGGAAAAAGAAAACAAGAAGTTTCAGTATGGTGTGGTAAAACTAACAGCCAGAGCCAGAGAATATAAGGATGCTGTAGAGTGGCTAATAGACCACAAGTTTGTTGTGCCGATTTATAGAGCAAAGGAAGCGATTGCACCGTTGGATGGACAGATTGATGATAAATCATTTGAGCTATTTGTAAGTGATGTAGGTTTACTGGCATCTATGTATGGCATTACATTTGCAGATATTGACGACGAGGAGTTCCCATTCCATATGAAGGGAGATGCACTTTTAGAGCAGTATATTTATAGTGAACTATTGCATAATCCGAATACAAACAACATTTACTATTGGATTTCAGAGGCTACTGCAAGAATTGCATTTATCTTCCAAGATGGAGATGTGGTTATACCTATGGAAATAAACTTGGATAGCAATGAAAAGGCTCAGAGCTTAAAGGTGTTCCGTGGAAAATATAACGTGCCTATGGCTGTTAGAATATCTAAGGATAAGATGCAAATGACACAGGATACATTGACATTACCATTATTCTCAATTTGGAATTTGTAAGATGTAAAAATAAATGTAGATATAAAACACCCCGACATCTGTTAATGTCGGGGTAAATTTGTATTTAAAGTTTAATATAATCAACAAGAAAACATCTTATCTGTCTGTAATATTGATATATTCCTTATGAGGTGCAACATTCATATATGCAGGACGGATAATCTTTCCGGCATTTATAAGCTCCTCGATACGGTGAGCACTCCAACCGGAAATTCTTGATATGGCAAATATTGGAGTGTAAAGCTCTGTTGGGAGACCGAGCATACTGTAAACAAATCCGCTGTAGAAGTCAACATTTGCGCTAACGCCTTTGTACATTTTTCTCTTTGAAGATATAACCTCTGGAGCGAGACGCTCAACAGCAGAGTAGAGAGCGAATTCCTTGTGCATTCCCTTTTCCTCTGAAAGACTTTCAACAAAACTCTTTAAAATCTTTGCTCTTGGGTCAGATAATGAGTAAACAGCATGACCCATACCGTAGATGAGTCCGGCTTTGTCAAAAGCTTCTTTGTTAAGAAGCTTATTGAGGTAATCCTTAACCTGCTCGTCATCTGTCCAATCTTTAATATTCTTTTTCATATCATCAAACATCTGAACAACCTTGATGTTCGCACCGCCGTGCTTTGGACCCTTAAGAGAACCTAAGGAAGCAGCTACAGTAGAGTAGGTATCGGTGCCTGATGATGATACTACGTGATTTGTGAATGTTGAGTTGTTACCACCACCGTGCTCAGCATGGATGATGAGAGCAATGTCTAATATCTTTGCCTCTAGTGGAGTATACTTCTGATCTTTGCGAAGAGTATATAAAATATTCTCGGCAGTTGAAAGATTTGGATTAGGAGTGTGGATAACAAGGCTCTCTCCGTCGTGATAGTGCTTATATGTTCTATATCCGTATACTGAAAGTAATGGGAATAAAGAAATAAGCTGAAGGCTCTGTCTTAACACGTTTGGTATGGAAACATCATCAGCTGCCTCGTCATAAGAGTAGAGTGTAAGTACACTTCTGGCTAATGTATTCATCATATCGCGACTTGGCGCCTTCATAATGATGTCACGAACAAAGCTTGTTGGAAGAGTTCTGTACTTTGCTAATATCTGGCAAAAGCTTGCAAGTTCCTCTTTTGTTGGCAATTTGCCAAAGAGAAGAAGATATGTAATCTCCTCAAAGCCAAATCTATCGTCCTTTATAAGCCCATTAACTAAATCGTACAAGTCATAGCCTCTATAGTAGAGGTGACCCTCAGTAGGTGTAGATACACCGTCTTTTGTGATATAAGCTTCGATTTCACCAACTTCTGTAAGTCCTGTAAGCACACCATGTCCATTTAAGTCACGAAGACCGCGCTTTACCTCGTATTTATCGTAAAGAGCAGGGTCGATAGTGCTTTCCTGACATTTCTCTGCAAGTGCAAGTATCTCCGGTGTGATTTCTGAATAATTAATATCTGACATAAAAAACCTCCTAAAAATTACTAACTATGCAACTAAAAAAGCTTCCCCTTCTGCAATTTTTAGCGTCAAAACAGTTTAGTTTTCTTAGTTTAACACGATAAAGGAAAATACACAAGTTAAAACACAAAAAATTCATTATCTCAATATATTTTTGTGGTATATTGTCGAAAATTATGATATAATTTTTTATGTATGTCTTTTTGTGAAAAGATATCTTAAAAAGTGGAGGTGAAACCAGTGGATTTATTTGAATATATGAGAAATAACAGCATGGAAAAAGAGTCTCCACTGGCATCAAGACTTCGTCCAACAACCTTAGACGAGGTGGTTGGTCAAAAGCATATTATTGGGAAGGACAAGCTTTTATACAGAGCTATAAAGGCAGATAAAATTAGCTCTGTTATTTTTTATGGTCCTCCAGGCACAGGAAAGACGACACTTGCCAAGGTTATAGCAAATACTACAAGTGCAGATTTTAAACAGATAAATGCAACCATAGCCAACAAGAAGGATATGGAAGAGGTTGTGGAAGCTGCCAAGGCATCTATGGGTATGTATGGAAAGAAGACAATTCTTTTTATAGATGAGATTCATAGATTTAATAAGGGTCAGCAGGATTATTTGCTTCCATTTGTTGAGGATGGATCACTTATACTTATAGGTGCAACCACAGAAAATCCATATTTTGAGGTTAATAACGCTCTTCTGTCAAGGTCAATTATCTTTGAGCTTAAGTCGCTTGATAGAGAGGATATAAAAGAGCTTATATATAAAGCTGTAAATGATGAAAAGAAGGGTATGGGGGCTTACGGAGCTGTTATTGATGATGCAGCAGCAGACTTCTTGTCAGATATTTGTGGTGGAGATGCTCGTATGGCATTAAACGCCATAGAACTCGGTATCCTTACAACAGAGAGAAGTGAAGACGGTAAGATTCATATTACTTTAGAGGTGGCAGAACAATGCATTCAGAAACGCTCAGCTCGCTATGACAAGGATGGAGATAATCATTACGATACTATATCAGCATTTATAAAGAGTATGAGAGGCTCAGATGTGGATGCGGCGCTTTACTATCTTGCAAGAATGTTATATGCAGGAGAGAGTGTTACATTTATAGCCAGAAGAATTGTAATATGTGCTTCGGAAGATGTGGGATTAGCTGACCCACAAGCACTTGTGGTGGCCAATGCTGCTGCGGATGCGGTGCATAAAATCGGTATGCCGGAGGCTACTCTTATATTGGCAGAGGCAGTGGCTTACGTTGCGTCAGCGCCAAAGAGTAATGCGTCATATCTGGCTATAGAAGCTGCAATGAACTATGTAAAGAACAATCCTATAGGCGCAATACCTGCTCATCTGCAGGATGCACATTATAAAGGTGCAGCGAAGCTGGGACATGGATTGAATTATAAATATGCTCATGATTATAAAAATCATTATGTGAAGCAACAGTATCTTCCTGATGGCATGGAAGATGTTAAGTTTTATGAGCCAACAACAAATGGCTATGAGAGTGCTATAAAAGCACATATGGAGAGGATACGAAAGGAAGCAGAGTAACCATGAAGGAACTGGTAGATAAGCTCGCAAGAGGAATAATTGAATATGATTTGCCTGTTTTGGAAGTTTCTGTTTCTGAGATAAACAAAACTCTTAATTCGGAGAAAAAATACGAGGACAGTATTCTTGTATTTTCATCGAACAATGTGCCACTTAAGGGATTAGTGTATTCTACTAATGAAAATGTTCGCATATTGGATAAGACGTTTTCAGGAGTGAAAGCTGAAATCAAGTATGCAGTAAATACAGAATACATCAATGAAGGTGATGAGATTAATGGTGAGATAAATGTGGTATCCAATGGAGGAGAGGTTGTAATACCTGTGAAGTTTACTGTGGATTCCACAAGCTTTACCACATCTATGGGAGAGCTAAAGAATCTGTTCCATTTTGCAAATCTTGTGCAGATGAACTATGAGGAAGCTCTCGCTATATTTATGTCAGATGATTTTGCCCACATTTTTTTAGAGGATGATTTCTATTTACTATCTATGTATGAAGGTTTAAAGAACTCATCATCACCAGAGATGGCAATGGAGGAGTTCCTTGTATCTGCAAACAAGAAAAATAAAACAAGGATATCTTTGTCGGCTAGAGAGAAGACATATGAGTTTTTATGTGAAAATGAGGGCGATACCGTAGTTATATCAAAGGATAACTGGGGATACGTTGATATGGAAGTAAAAGTATCTGGGGATTTTATAGAAATTCCTAAGACAAAGATTACATCCAATGATTTTGCAGGAAGCAACTACGAGCTTAGTTATCTTATCAAAATAGATAAGCTTCATGCCGGTATGAATTATGGCTATATAGAGTTTGTTACTAAGTCCCAAAGGGAGCGATTAGTGATATCAGTTAAGTGCAAGGGTACTAGAACTGAAGTTACAAAAAAGTACAAGGAAAGTCTTAATGAAATTTACAACAAATATATAGATTTCAGAGTTCATCGCATCGATATGGATAAGTGGGCTGACGATACTCTTGATATTATAGAAAGGATGCGTGGAGTTTCAGATACATCAGTATTTATGAAGCTGCTTCAGGCACAGATTTGTGTGTCTAAAGGTATGGAAACAGACGCATCATGGCTTTTGGAAAATGCTGCAGAATTACTTTTTGAAAGTGGAAATAAGGATGTGGAGATGTATTGTTATTACTTATATGTTAGAACAATACAGAAGCGTGACCCTGATTTTACAGAGGAAATGATTGAAAAGATTAGAAATATCTATAGGACAGAAAGTGACAGCTGGAAGATATTATGGATACTTTTCTATCTGGATGAGAGCTATGACAATAACATAAGCATAAAGCTTGCGAGAATAAAGGAACAGTACAACAAGGGAATGAAGTCACCACTTATGTACTATGAGGCGATTTGTATATTTGCTGAATATCCGGAATTGCTTAGAGTTCTTGATGATTTTGAGCTTCAAATTTTGAATTTTGGAAGCCGTCAGGGAATTATAACAAAGCAGCTTGCGTGTCAGGTGGCAGAGATTGCGGCTACTGTTAAAAACTTTAATAAGCTATTATTTTCTATATTAGCTGAATTGTATGACATTTATTCTCTTAAAGTGATACTTTCGGCTATAGTTGGTATGCTCATAAAGGGAAACAAAACAGATAACAAATATTTCTTATGGTACGAGGAGGCTGTAAATGAGGAGATAAAGCTCACAAGTCTTTATGAGTACTTTATGTACAGTATGCCTGAAGATTATAGCAGACCATTACCACAGCATGTGATAATGTACTTTGGATATAATAGTGGAATTTCTAAGGCTAAGCTTGCCCTTGTATACGAGAATATTATCACTCACAAGATGGAGCTTGATATGGTATATAGAACATATCAGACTCAAATGGAAAGATTTGCCTCTGAATGTATAGATGATGGTCTCATTGATGAGCATTTGGCAGTGGTTTATAAAGATGTGCTAAAGAAGGCTATGGTTACCCCTGATTCAGCTATAAAGCTTCCAAAGCTTATAAATACTCATCTTATTAAATGCAATCAAGACAATATAAGAGAGATAATGGTTATTCATAAAGAAACAGAGGAAGTAAAGAGATATCCTGTTTTGGACGGAAAGGCATATGTTGAGATATATACAGATGATGCCGCCATTATATTTGTGGACATTGCAGGAGTAAAGTATGGAAAGTCTGTAGATTATACATGCGAAAAGCTTCTTGATATGGATGAGTACGTGGATATGTGTTTTGAGATAACAGCTGATAATAACTGGATATTACTGTATACAGCTGACAGATATCTCAAGTATAGAAGACATCCGGGAAAATCCATTGAGGTACTTAAATATATAACAGCTATGGAGACAGTACGTCCACAGTATAGATTCTATATTGAGAGGGAGATAATTGACTATTATGCATCAAACTATGATTTTGATGCAGTGGATGAGTATCTTGCTACAGTAGATGGAGAAAATCTCGGAACAAAATCTAGAATAAAGCTTACTGAGCTTATGATTATGCGTGGTATGTATGGCAGAGCATTTGAGTTTATGAAGACTTACGGCTACTCTGTGTTAGAACCAAGCAGAATACTAAGATGCGTGTCTAAACTAATAGAACAGATGGAATATACATATGACGAAGAACTGCTAATGATGGTTGTACATGCTTATAGATATGGTAAGTACAATGAAACTACGCTTAAATATTTAAGTGTATATTATCAGGGCTCATCTAAGGAAACATTTGAAATATGGAAGTCAGGCTTGGCTTATGATTACTCAGATAGAAATCTTGAGGAAAACCTTATAGCATCAATATTATTTACAGGCGCTATGGCTGCTCACTTAGGTGAAGTTTATCAGTCATATCAGCGTAAGGGTGCAGGCGAGAAGGTTAGAAGAGCATATTTGTTTGCGAAGTCATATGACTATTTTGTGAAGGAAAAGATAGTTGATGAGAGAGTGTTTAAAAATATTGAAAAAGATATAACGCTTGATAATCCATTGCACGACATGTGTAGGCTTGCATATGCAAAATACTGTTCACAGACAGACAATTTGTCTAAGGAACAGTGGCAGATATGTAGAGATATCATTTTTGATATGTGTAAACGTGGAAAGGTATATGAGTTTTATAAAGAGTTTAAAAAGTATTTCTCATTACCTGTTTCAATTCAGGATAAGACAGTTGTTGAGTATAGAACAAATCCAAAGAATAGAGTACTTATACATTATATATTGGAAACAGGAAGTCTTAAGGAACAAAACTATACGGTGAAAGAGATGACTGATACATGTGGTGGTGTATTTGTGCAGGATTTTGTACTGTTTTATGGCGAAAATCTTCAATATTACATTACAGAAGAGTCATCAGGTGAGCAGTCAATTACAGAGAGTAACAATTTATCGCTTATGGATACTGATATATCAGATAATAACGGAGTTGAGACCAGATTCTCTATGTTGAACGATATGATGGTTTCATTTGAAATGCATGAGGAAAAAACTCTTTCTGAGATGGCAAACGAGTATATGATAATGTCTAAGCTCGGTGATTTAGTATTCACTGTAAAATAACATTTAGAGGGAATTTATGGAAGTAACAAATGAGGAAAAGTTAAGAGACGTTAAGATTATGAGCATTGACCTGGCTTCGGATTTCTCGCAGATAAGTTATATGTGTGCAGATATGAAGGAACCAAAATCAGTAAGCATCATACCTGGCGAAAATAAATATCTTATACCTACACTTATGTACAAGATGCATAATGTGGATGAATGGTGTATAGGAGATGAGGCTAAGCTGCGCTCTTTTGAAGATGATGACGAGAAATATGTTGTTAGAAATCTTTTGGATAGAGTGATGTCGGGTGAGTCTATGTATCTTGATGATAAAAAGTATACAGAGATTGATTTGCTCACCATATTTTTAGAACGTTTGTTTAAGCAGGCTTCAAGCCTTGAGAAGATAGGAAGACCGGAGTGTGTTGCCATCACAGTGGAAAAGAGCCATAAGATTCTGATGGATGCGCTTTACAAAGTCTTATTAAGTTTTGGATATACAGAGGATAAGATAACTGTTCAGGGTCATGCTGAGAGCTTTATTTACTATACTCTTAATCAGAAAAAAGACATATGGGCAAATGATGTTGTATTGTTTGACTTTAACAGTGAACATTTTACATACAGAAAGCTGAGTATTATGAGAAGTAAGCAGCCTAATATTGTTACTATAAAAGAGGTTGATTACTCATCTGATATAGATGTGTCATATCTTGAGAATGAAAGAGATAAGAAGAATGCTGATGAGAGATTACTTAGCATTATAAGAAAGGAATTTTTCAAGCAGATTGTATCGTCAGTATTCCTTACAGGAATAGGCTTTTACTCTGATTTTGCTGAAAACTCGCTTGTGGAGTTGTGTTCAAAGAGAAGAGTGTTTAAGGGATATAATCTGTTTGTAAAGGGTGCATGCTACGCAGCTATGGAAAAGGCAGAGGGTAAGCTCAATAAGGAATTCATATTCCAGTGTGCAGGACGAACAAAGGTTGATATGGGATTACTTATTAATCATAATGGAAGAAATACGGCAATATCTCTTTCAAGAGCCGGAACCAACTGGTATGAAGCAGGAGCGAAAGCAGAGTGCATTCTAGATAATGTAAAAAGTCTGCAGATTGTACTTTCATCGCCATATGATAACTGTACAAGAAATGTTAAGGTGGATTTATCGGCATTCCCAGATAGACCAAACAAAACAACGAGAGTGGCTATATCTTTGGCATATATTAATGAGACACAATGCGATGTCATAGTGGAAGATTTGGGCTTTGGAGAGTTCTTTAAGGCCACAGGAATGATTGTCAAAGAGACAATGCTTATAGATGATATGATGATTTAGTGACATGAAAGGATTAGTATGAGTGGATTATTACTTTGCGGTAAGCGTACGACAAATCCATATTTTATAAAGGAAGCAGGTGTAAACATATACACCATAGAGGAACTTTGCTACTATCTTTACAACAATACGTATATGGTGGGACCAGAGTTTTTTAAGGATGAGCTTGTGACTTTTTTAAAGAATGAGCTGGAGCTTCCATCACTTGCCCAGAAGATTAAGTATCACATAGACCATAAAAGTGAGTTATCACCAATGGTTTTGGATGTGCTTAACGCCACAGCCTATTATACACCTGAGGAAAAGGCAAACATTGAAAAGACATTGTCGGCCTTGGGCAGTAAATCTAAGTCGGAGAGACTGAAGGCCAGGGCGGATATGCTTTTTGACAGAAAGAAGTATGTAAGCGCTGCAAACGCTTATAAGGATATACTGGCCAGCAAGGATGAAGTTTATGGACCAGCCTTTGTATCTGGTATCTGGAATAATATAGGAGTAATATTTACAAAGCAATTTATGTTTGAAGATGCAGTAGCATGTTTCAAAACTGCCTGTGATATAGAAAGACAGGAGGCGTATTTTGATAATCTTGTCTGTGCAGCGATTTTTTCCAGAAATGATGATTTGATAGCAGATATTAAGGCGCAGTATCAGATGACTGATGAGATGCTTAATCAATATATGAAAGCTATAGAGAGCAACAAGAAGGTGCTGGTAAGAAGTCCGGAATTTGTAGAGCTAAGAGAAAGATTGCTTTATGATGGAAGTGTGGAGCTTTCTGACTACAAAAAGGATATAAGAAAGGTGTTAGACAGCTGGAAGGAAGAATATAGAAGCCAGAATAGATAGTGAAAGGAGGTACCTATGGGATTATTTAACAGACTTTTTGGAAAGAAAGAAGAATTAATATATGAGGGAGAGAACCTTTACCAAAAAATAAAGGCAGATAGTGTTAGTGATCCTGTAGAGATGTATGAGCCTCTTGACAAGGAGATTATTGAGCAGGGTATATCCGAGGACAGAATAGTCCAATCTATGGATGAAAAGAAGACAAATGTAGAGCATATTTGTGAGCAGATGGTTATATGTGCCGGGCGTATAGAGAGCGCAAAACGTGAATATGATGCGGTAAACAGCTATATCAATGATATTTCTACTATAGAGAATTTAGAGGAGCCATATAAGGGAAATGTTGAATATTATGCAAGGCGTTTAATTACGCTTAGAGATGATAAAAACAGTATGAAGGCTCATGCAACAAGGATTCCGGAGAGCAAATTTATATATATGCAAAGACATGAGGATGAGATAAAGGATATCCTTAAGGATATGTATGATGATGAACAGGATTGTCAGAGATTAAAAACTGATATGCATCATATAGAAGGTGAAAAGGTTGCACTTAAATATGAAAAAAGAGATGCTATACAAAAGCTAGGCATTATAAGAACATTTGCAAAGATGGGGATTATATCTATAGTGCTTATTATTTTAATCCTTGTCATAGCACAGGCGGTTACAGGCACAGATTTTACATTGGGTATTTATATAGTAGTAATTGGTGCACTAGTTTTAGGAGCAGGTCTCATAGTTGGAAATCAGAAGTTTACATATGAGCTTAAGATGGCTGAAAAGAAGCTTAATAAGGCAGTAGGACTTATGAATAAATATAAGCTTTTATATGTCAATGTAAAAAGCAGACTTGATTATCAGTACGAGACTCATGGGGTAAAAAGCTCTTATGAGTTAAATGACTTGTGGAGATTATATTTGACGGCAAAAAAAGAGCATGAGGCCTTTCATCTTAATGCGGACAATACATTTAAGGCAGTAGAAGGTCTTATAGCGGAGCTTGATAAGGTTAAACTGTACGATTCATCAGTGTGGCCATCGCAGGTAGATGCAATAATTGACCCTAGAGAGATGACCGAGATAAGACATACTCTCAATGTGAGACGTCAGAAGCTTAGAGAGTCCATAACATTCAACACAAATACTATTGAGAATTCAAAGGCAAGAATACAGGCTATTATAGATAAAAATCCTGTTATGGCCAAGGAAATATTGGCAATGCTTGATAAGTATGAGAACATACTTGGAATGTAATCCGGTATAGGCAGCAAAGGAGACTTTTAATATGAAAGATTATATACACAAGGTTCAGTATTACGAGACAGATAAGATGGCAATAGTGCATCATTCAAATTATATTAGATGGTTTGAGGAGGCAAGAGTACACTGGTTGGAACAGATTGGATGTACGATGGAAAGTATTGAGGCAGAGGGTGTTGGAATCCCCGTTATGTCCGTTACGTGCAATTATCATTCAATGGTTAGATTTGGTGACAACGTAGCAGTTAAAGTGAAAATAGGAAAATTTAATGGTATTAAAATTGAAATAGAATATGAAATAACAGATGTGAAAACAGGGGAGCTACGTACAACAGGTTCCAGCACACATTGCTTTATAGACAGCGAAGGTAAGCTTATATCTTTAAAGAAAAGTAAGCCTGAAATCTATGAAAAAATGGTCGCAGGTGTATAGGATTGTATCTGATTTAGAACAATCCAAAATATTGACTTGTATACAATATTCAAATATAATACAAGTGTATTAAGACATATGTAACTGTCGCAAATTTGCGACTTAATTATTACTAAAAAAACAAAAACCAGGAGGAACAAAGCAACATGAGAAGAGAAATGATGCCACAGTGGGCCGGCTTTACAGACGGCAAATGGGTACAGGAAATCAACACAAGAGATTTCATTCAGAAGAACTACAAGCCATATGAAGGCGATAAGGAATTCTTAGCAGGACCAACACAGGCTACAACAGATTTATGGAATCAGGTTTTAGAGTTAAGCAAGCAGGAGCGTGAGAACGGCGGTGTTATCGATATGGACACTAAGGTTCCTTCAACAATCACTTCACATGCTGCAGCTTACTTAAACAAGGATAAGGAGTCAATCGTTGGTTTCCAGACAGATAAGCCATTAAAGAGAGCATTTATGCCATTTGGTGGTATCCGTACAGCAGTTACAGCTTGTAAGTCATACGGATATGAAGTTGATCCAGAGATTATCAACGTATTTACAAATTGGAGAAAGACACACAATCAGGGTGTATTCGAGATTTACACACCAGAGATGAGATTAGCTAGACATGCTCATATTATCACAGGTCTTCCAGATGCTTACGGTAGAGGACG
>JAFSIA010000006.1 GCA_017440045.1 Lachnospiraceae bacterium | reverse complement strand
GAAAATATCCAAAATTTGTAGAGGTCATGAAAAACAGACATACAAGCTACAATAATACAATTAATGAAATACTTAAACTGGAGAAAGAGGGTAAAATATTTGTAATAAGACCTGAAAAGCCGGTAGAGATAGGCAGATTGGAAAAGGATGCCAAAAAGATGGAGGCATTGTATAAGATTGGTTTAAAGGATGCCAAGAAAAATTTTGTAGCATTATGTGAATATTTGAATAAATAAAAAAGAGGAGCATATACTTATGAAGTTTACTAAAATGCACGGTTGTGGAAATGATTACATATACGTGAACGGTTTTGAGGAACAGATAGATAATCCAAACGAGACAGCAGAGAAGGTAAGTAATGTAAGATTTGGAATTGGTTCAGACGGAATGGTTATCATCCATCCATCCAAGATTGCGGATTTTAGAATGGCTATGTACAACGCAGATGGCTCAGAGGGGGCTATGTGTGGAAATGCCATCAGATGTATAGGAAAGTATGTTTATGATAATGGTATGACGGATAAGACTGTTGTGACAGTTGAGACAAAGGCTGGCATAAAGACACTTAATCTTAATGTGGAAGATGGAAAGGTTTCTACAGTCAGAGTTGATATGGGTGCACCTATATTAAAGCCTGAACTCATACCTGTAAAATATGATGGTGAAACTATGATAGATAAGCCATTGACAGTGGATGGCAAAGAATATCAGGTTACATGTATATCAATGGGAAATCCTCATTGTGTAACATTTGTAGAGGACACAAAGAGCTTGAATTTGGAGCAGATTGGACCAAGTTTTGAAAAGCATCAGGTATTCCCTGATAGGGTAAATACGGAGTTTGTCCAGATAATTGATAGAAATACAGTAAATATGCGTGTGTGGGAGCGTGGCTCAGGTGAGACTTGGGCATGTGGAACAGGAGCCTGTGCATGTGTAATGGCTTGTATACTTAATGGGCATACTGAAGATAAGGTGCTGGTACATCTTGTTGGTGGAGATTTGCTTATAGAGTATGACAGAGAAAATAATACAATATTTATGACAGGTCCGGCTGTGACAGTTTGCTATGGTGAATTGCTATAAGGAGGTATTCCATGAAGCTATTTGAACTTTTGAAAGATTTTTCACATCAGATAATAAATGGCAGTGATAGTATAGAAATTGCTAATCTTGTTTATGATTCCAGAAAAGTGCAAAATGGAGATGTGTTTGTGTGTATAAAGGGTGCAAACAGGGATTCCCACGACCTGATAGGTGAGGTTGTAAATGCTGGAGCGAAAGCAGTCATTGTCCAAAATGATGTGGGCAGGGAGAAGTTTGATGCACTGGCAGATGAGACCGCTGGAAAGATAAGGGATACAGCTATTGTGAAGGTGGATGCTACAAGATATGCACTTGCATGTATGTCGGCTGCATACTTTGGATATCCGGCCACCAGACTTGTGACTATCGGTGTCACAGGTACAAAGGGAAAGACAACTACAGCTTATATGATAAGAGCAGTGCTTGAGAAGGCTGGAATAAAGACAGGACTTATTGGAACAGTAGAAACTATTATTGGAGATGAAGTGATTCCTTCTGCTAATACTACTCCGGAGTCATACGTAGTTCAAAATTATTTCCTTAAAATGGCGGAAGCAGGTTGTAAGGCTGTTGTTATGGAGGTTTCCTCACAGGGTCTTATGATGGATAGAGTAGCAGGATTTACATTTGATTATGGTATCTTTACAAATCTTTCCAAGGACCATATAGGTGCCAATGAGCACAAAGATTTTGATGATTATATGAGCTGCAAGGCGAAGCTTTTTAAGATGTGTAAGCATGGAATATTTAATATAGATGACCCACATGCAGAGGATATGATGAGGGATGCAACATGCACTATAGAGACCTTTGCAGTAGAGAAACAGGCAGACCTTATGGCTAAAAATATAACTTTACTCAGAAAACCCGGAGTAATAGGTATCGCATATGATTTAATGGGAAAGATAAATATGCCGGTAGAGATTCATATACCGGGCAGGTTTAATGTTTATAATACATTGACGGCTATCTCTGTATGCTATCATTTCACTAAGGATTTGGAGATGATAAAGAGAGTATTAGAGGATATAAGAGTGAGAGGCCGAGTTGAAATCGTGGAAGTGTCGGATAAATTTACCATGATGATTGACTATGCTCACAATGCTATGAGTTTGGAGAGTTTGCTTTTGAGCCTCAAAGAATACAATCCAAAACGAGTAGTGGCAGTTTTTGGATGTGGAGGAAACCGCTCAAGAGATAGAAGATTTGAAATGGGTCAGGTATCATCACGTTTAGCTGAGCTTACAATTATTACATCTGATAATCCAAGGTTTGAGAAGCCAGAGGATATAGTGGCAGATATTGTCACTGGTGTAAAAAGGGAAAATGGTGCATATGTGACAATACTTGATAGAAAAGAAGCTATAAAATATGCTATTGAGAATGGACAGGAAGGCGATGTAATCGTAATCGCCGGAAAGGGACATGAGGACTATCAGGAGATAGAGGGTGTCAAATATCCAATGGACGACAGACAGCTTATAAAGGATGCAAAAGAGGAACTTGGTCTATAAACTGGATTGTAGCTGCAAAGCAACTTCAATCAAAAGACTTCGCAATAAAGATAAATAAAGGAGTCAGTGTATGTGTGGAATTAGCGGATTTACCGGAAATATATCCGGCAATAAAGAAGAAATATTGGTAAGGATGATGGACAAAATCGCTCATAGAGGTCCGGATCAGGCAGGAACCTTTGTAGATGATGAGGCAGCATTGGGATTTAGACGTTTGAGCATTATCGATTTAGACCATGGTTTGCAGCCAATGTTTAATGAAAATAAGGATATTGCCATAGTGTTTAATGGCGAGATATATAACCACAAGGAGCTTCGTCAGGATCTTATTGAAAAGGGTCATGTATTTGCCAATAATGCAGATACAGAGGTCCTTGTTCACGGATATGAGGAGTATGGCACACAGCTTTTATACAGACTTCGTGGCATGTTTGCATTTGTGATTTATGATATGAAAAAGAAGCAGCTTTTTGGAGCCAGGGATTTCTTTGGCATAAAGCCTTTTTATTACACAAAGACAGCAAATGGTAATCTTGTTTTTTGTTCGGAGATTAAGGGTATACTGGAATTTCCAGGGGTGGAAAAGCAGGTTAACGAAGCTGCCTTAGAGCAATATTTAAGCTTTCAGTATTCAGTGCTTCCTGAAACATTTTTTAAAGGGATTTATAAGCTTCCGGCAGGTCATTTTATGATATATAAGGATGGAAAGCTGGATGTGCAGAGATATTTTGACCCTGCTATGGAGCCGATGAAGGAATCGGAGGTTTCGGCGGAGGATACGATTTCAGATATAGAAGGAATTGTCCACGAGACTGTAGATGCACATATGATAGCTGATGTGGAGGTTGGCTCACTTCTTTCAAGTGGTGTGGATTCAAGCTATGTTGTATCAGAATTCCCTGGAAGCAAGACATTTACAGTAGGATTTTTAGATAAAAATAGCAAATATAATGAGATAAGATATGCAGAAGGTCTTGTAAAGGAGCTTGGCAAAAAGAATTACAGTAAAAATATAGGAAGTGATGAGTATTTTGATTCGATTCCAAAGGTAATGTACTATATGGACGAGCCATTGGCTGATCCATCGTGTATTGCGCTTTATTTTGTAGACAAGCTGGCAGCAGAGCAGCTTAAGGTTGTCCTCTCCGGTGAGGGTGCAGATGAGTTTTTCGGAGGCTACAATATTTATCATGAGCCAATATCGCTTAGGATGTTTAACTACATTCCTAAATTTATAAAGAAACCAATTGGAGCCCTTATGAAAAAGCTTCCGGACTTTAAGGGGAGAGATTTTTTTATCAGAGGTTCAAAGACTGTGGAAGAGAGGTTTATTGGCAATGCCAATATGTTCTCTGTAGAAGAGCGAGAAAAACTGTTAAAGACAAAGCTGACACATAAGACTCCACAGGAAATAGTGGAATCCTGCTATGCTCACTGTAAGGGACTTAATGATATTGCAAAAATGCAGTATATCGACATAAATTTCTGGCTTCAGGGAGATATTTTGCTAAAGGCAGATAAGATGAGTATGGCTCATTCACTTGAGTCGAGAGTTCCGTTTTTGGATATAAAGGTATTTGATTATGCCAAGAGAATACCAATTGACTATCGCTGCAACAAAAAAGCTACCAAGTATGCGTTTAGACATGCGGCTAAGCGTCACATACCTGAAGCAACGGCGAACAAGAAAAAGCTGGGCTTCCCTGTACCTATAAGAGTGTGGCTTAAGGAAGATAAGTATTTTAACAAGGTTAAAGAAGCCTTTGAGAGTCAGGATGCAGCAAGATTTTTTGATACAGAAAGGATAGTAACACTTCTTATGGACCACAGAGATGGAAAGGTAGATAATAGCCGTAAAATATGGACAATCTACGTATTTCTAGTATGGTACAAGGTGTACTTTGGTCAGGAGAAAATTGCATAAAATCATATGGAAAACATATGATATATAAGAGAATCGAAGTTATAAAATGTAACTTCGATTCTTTTTTCGTCATATATGTGTAGAGTATGGGGGATTGGAATGGATAATCAAAAGATAGATAGTCAGCTTAATCTGGCACTTGATTTAACTGATGAGGAACTGGCAAATTCCCACAATTTAGATGATGGATATCAGGTGGAGAATAGTGTGTGGCAGCTAATTGTGAGGCACACAGGAGACCTTAGACGAGTAAGAGAGTTAAGCCAATATGTGGTAGAGCTACTTTCTGGATATGCTATTTTAGGTGTCAGAAAGGAATACATAGATGCAGTTGCCAGACTGGAGGAAATAATATACATAGAAAAGCCCAAAAGACTTAATTTCGAGGTGATGGATGGGATAAGGGTTTCGTGCATAAATCAAGTACAGGCAGAGCCTACGAATCTACATGGAAAGGGATGCATTGTCTGTGTGGTAGATTCAGGCATAGATGCCTTTAATGAAGTGTTTAAAGATGAAAATGGTAGGACTAGAATTCTTAAGCTGTGGGACCAGACTGTTCAGTCAGATGAGTTTTTGCCACCAGATGGATATGTATCAGGCGCACTGTTTAATAATGAAGATATAGAAGGGGCAGACGGAAGCTTTCCAAGCTTCGATAGATCAGGACATGGAACAGCAGTAGCCAGTATAGCTTGCGGAAATTTTGCAAGAAATAAGTCAAATAATCCAGCTGATGACAGAGGAGTTGCAACACGCTCGGACATAATAGCTGTAAAGCTTGGAAAACCTGAAGAAAACAGCTTTCCTACCACAGGCGAGCTTATGCAGGCAGTAGATTTTTGTGTGAGACAGGGATTGGAATATGGAAGACCTATTGCCATAAATATAAGCTTTGGAAATAATTATGGTGCTCATGATGGCACATCATTGCTCTCTACATATCTGGATGCAGTTTCGAATATAGGGAGAAATGTCATAGTGGTAGGAACAGGAAATGAGGGAGCGGCAGGCGTACATAGTGAAATAATGCTTAAGTATGATGAGAACGTGACATCGGAATTTACCATAGGAGATTTTGAGCCTTCCCTTAATCTGCAAATATGGAAAATGTATGGTGATATAGCCGATATAGCCATAGAGTCACCGTCAGGAGATGTTGTGAGCTTGCAGAGGGTACCAGGGGCTAACAGGTATTCTTTAGGCCAGGTAACGCTTCTTGTCTATGTGGGAGAGCCAAATCCATACAGCACCAATCAGGAAATATATATAGAATTTATTCCCACTAATGGAATGTATTTGGAAAGTGGCATATGGAAGATAAATTTTAGAGCATTAAGAATAATCGATGGAAGGATAGATATGTGGTTTCCGTCAGACTTAGTGTCAGTTAATACAAGATTTTTAATACCTACAGCAGATACGACATTAACAATACCATCAGCCACAAGGAATGTTATATCGGTGGGAGGCTACGACCCGCTAAATTTCGCATACGCAGACTTTTCGGGGAGAGGTTTTACAAGGGTTATAGGTCAAATTAAACCGGATATAGTTGCGCCGGCTGTAAATATAGTTTGTGCGGCAGTTGGAGGAGGTACCATTGTCAGAACGGGAACATCATTTGCTACACCATTTGTAACCGGAGCAGCGGCACTTATGATGGAGTGGGGCATAGTTAATGGGAATGACAGATATCTGTACGGAGAAAAAGTAAAGTCATATATGATAAGTGGGGCAAGAAGACTTACAGGATACGAGCGATGGCCCAATGAGAGATTGGGCTGGGGGGCTTTGTGCTTAAAAGACAGCTTGCCGGAAATATAAGGTATAGAAATATAAAAATCAGTCAAGAATCTTCATAGTTAGAAAAATATGGAGGTTCATATGAAGGAATTAAAGATTGTTAAAGTTATCGGAAGAGAGATATTGGATTCTAGAGGAAACCCTACAGTGGAGGCAGAGGTTCATCTGTCTGATGGAACAATAGGCAGAGGTATGGCACCAAGCGGAGCATCAACAGGAGAATTTGAGGCGCTGGAGCTTAGAGATTCTAATGAAAAAAGATATAGCGGCAAGGGAGTACTTTTGGCTGTAAATCATGTAAGCACTACTATTAATGACTGTCTTGTGGGAATGGACCCAACGGATATAGAAGCCATAGACAAGGCGATGATTAAGAAAGATGGCACAAGGGATAAGTCAAAGCTTGGAGCAAATGCTATCCTCGCAGTATCAATCGCAACAGCCAAGGCAGCGGCAGAAGCTCAGGGTTTACCATTATATAAGTTTCTTGGCAAGGATAAGGGGACAAAGCTGCCGGTTCCTATGATGAACATTTTAAACGGAGGAGTTCATGCTAAGAATACAGTGGATTTTCAGGAATTTATGATAATGCCTGTGGGAGCACCGTGCTTTAAGGAAGCATTAAGAATGGGTACGGAGATTTATCACAGCTTAAAGAAGCTTTTAGAGAAGGATGGAAAATCTACAGCAGTAGGCGATGAAGGTGGATTTGCACCGGATTTAAAGGATGCATTTGAGGTGTTTGATTATCTTGTAAAGGCAGTAGAAGAAGCAGGATATAAGTGTGGTGAGGATGTAGTGTTCGCGGTGGATGCAGCTGCATCAGAGCTTCATGAGGAAAATTCAGGAATGTATTACTTTCCGGGAGAGAGCGAGATTTTAAGAAAGGAAAAGGGATGCAAATCAGCAGCTGATTGTGAAAAAGAGGCAGCAGTGCCAGACACAGAAAAGCTTACTGTGATGAGGACAACAGACGAGATGATTACACTTTATGAAGAGCTTTGTGATAAATATCCTCTTCGCTCTATTGAAGATGGGTTGAACGAGGAAGACTGGGAAGGCTGGAAGAAGCTTACAGAACGCCTGGGAGACAGAGTGCAGTTAGTGGGAGATGATTTGTTTGTAACAAATACAGAGAGACTTAAGAAGGGTATCGATAGTGGATGCGCCAATTCAATTCTTATAAAGCTCAATCAGATTGGAACAGTATCTGAGACTATTGAAGCTATAAGGATGGCTCATAAAGCTGGATATACAGCTATATCATCTCACCGTTCAGGAGAGACAGAGGATACAACTATTGCAGATTTGGCTGTGGCATTGAACACATGCCAGATAAAGACAGGAGCACCTTGCAGAAGTGACAGAGTAGCTAAATATAACCAGCTATTAAGGATAGAGCAGGAGTTGTGTGAGGAGGATAGAGCAGAATATCCGGGAATAAGTTGTTTTAAATAAAATATAAAAAATATGCAGGATGATGAAGAGTATCATCCTGCATATTTTTGCTTATAGAGTATTCAAAAAATTCCATAATGCATCTAGTTGGTTAACATCAAGCTTTGTTGTAGCATGAAGCATTTTTATCTGATTATCATTTAACAAAACGGTATTGTTGCTATCATCCAAAAAAAATTGTGACAGAGTGATACCAAAGGCATCACATATTTTCTCTAAAGAAGGAATGGAGGGTAGCATATTTTTACGATACCACGATGATATAGTTGATTGAGTAAGACCAGACTTTTCTGCAAGCTGATATTCAGACCAATGACGTTCTTCGCGCAACATAGTTATTTTTTTCAATATATCCATCTGATAATCACCCCCTGATACTGAAATATATCATTTATTATACTAAAATATATCGTTGCAAAATAATACGAATAATCGTATAATAATAACGATAAGTACTAGGGCGTGAGGGAAATTGAGGTTATAAGAGAATTATGTTGGCAAAAACACAAAATTATGTGTATAAAGTTTTTTGAAGTTATTAAAAAGGGTTATCATTATGAAAAATATACGGAGTAGGATAGCATTATGAGTATGAAAAAAATTTTATCTTTAATTATTTTTTTATATGTAATATTTGAAATGCCAATAAATGAGAATTTATTTGATATGTCGTCTGGGATGGTGAAGGCACAAGAAACATTATTATGGCCAGTTCCAGGGCATAAAACATTGTCAAGAGGATACAGTAGTGGACATACAGCTATGGACATAAGTGACTCAAATATAACGGGGGCAACTATTGTAGCAGCAATGGGAGGAACTGTGGAAAATGTTTTTAAATGTGCGGAGCAACATTATGGTTCGTATGGTGATTGTTACGGGTTTGGAACGGGATTGATTATTCGGGGAACTGATGGAAGATATTATATATATGCACATATGTTAGCTAATAGTATGCCATCCAATATATATGTCGGGGCAACGATTTCCAAAGGGCAGACATTAGGACAGGTCGGAACTACAGGAAATTCAACGGGGGCACATCTGCATTTTGCAATAGCTCAAAATAGCGCTAATAAATGGTCAGGAGATACAAATCCAGAAACTGAGGTTTATGATGATGCTACAACTAACGGTACAGTAGATGTCGGTACAGGGTTTTATGCATATATAATTAATACAAATCAATGGCGCCATTTAACAAATGATGGCAACAATATATCGTTGCGTACAGAAACAGGAGCTCCAAATCAGATATGGTATTTTGAACGCCTTTCTAATGGAGACTATAATATAAAATCAGTTGCTGATAATACATATATGGAGGTCGCAAATAATAGTTCGGCAGCAGGAGCTAATGTTCAAACAGGAAGCTACAGTGGAAAATCCGGTCAGCAATGGTGTATATATGGTGAGTCGGCAATATATGTTTTTGGAGTAAGGTGTTCAAATTGTGTATTAGAACTTAAGAATCATTCTACCACTGAAGGGGCAAATATTTGCGTAAATACTCCAAGTGATACGGTCAAGCAATACTTTCAAATATGGAAATTAGACAATTATGTTCAGGCATCAAGCGTAACTTTAAATAAAACATCAGTTACATTGAGTAAAAAAGGGGCAACAGTTTCATTGGCACCAACTATATTGCCAAGTACAACAACAACTAAGTCAGTAACATGGTCAAGCAGTAATACAAATGTAGCGACAGTAAATGCGAATGGAGTCGTGACAGCAGTAGGAAACGGGACGGCAATAATAACAGTAAAAACAGCAAGTGGAAGTAAGACAGCAACCTGTAAGGTGATAGTAAGTATAGTACCAACAGGAGTAAGTTTAAATAAGACAAGTGCGACCTTGACATCAAAGGGTGCAACGTTGTCGTT
>JAFSIA010000005.1 GCA_017440045.1 Lachnospiraceae bacterium | reverse complement strand
TGGATACCATTTCTCTCTGTGTAGATGTACTCTGCCATCTTAGGGTTCCATCTTCTTGTCTGATGTCCGAAATGAACACCTGCCTCAAGTAACTGCTTCATTGAAATAACGCTCATTTTAATACCTCCAGGTTTTTAATATTTTCTTTCACATACTTCCCGTCAAAATGACTCCAAAGACCTCGAGCATCGGCACCTTTTGGATATCCATATGTGTGTTTATTGCTCTGCATAAACGCAGTCAGCCTTGTTATAATAACATAAAAAAAGCTCTATTGCAAGAGCTTTCTTTAATATTTCCTTTATTTATTCGCCTCTGCTTGTAATTTTTTCAGCGATTTCTTTGTATGTCATACCCTTTACTATAGTATGCTTTCCGTTTCTAATCTTCGAATCATAGCCATTATCACACAGATAATCATTAAACTCCTCTGCATCTTCAATTATTCCTGCTCTCGCCAGAGTTCTGGCTACGTCTGATGATATTGTACGATTTGTAACTGTAACTACACATGTAACAGAAGGATCTGTAGTAGTTTCCTCTGAAGATGGTTCCTCATCTTTTGTTGTACCATCCTCTGAAGTCGGCTCATCATCACCTGTTGTTCTATCCTCTGATGACGGCTCAGTTGTTTTATTTTCACTATTTCCTGTTGTCGGATTAACTGTTGTAGTTTCAGATTCGTCGCCTGACTGGCTTGTAGTGGTTTCCCCCTCACCATAGACCATACCTAGCTCCAATGCCTTTTCTTTAATCTCTGAATCAGATAATTTGGCATCAGACAATCTATATGAGTAGGCGATAAATAACACTATTGTAGCAAAAAGGACGCCAGTTCCAAGTCCTCTTAAATAATATTTAAGTTTCATATCCCTGCTCCTATCTTGAATTAAATAAATCTATAACCAGTCTAACCTCACCAATACCAAGACCGAGTTCCTTTGCTATCTCAATATTAGTCTTTCCCTTAGCGTAAAGGTCAAGAATCATCTGATTGTTATTGCTTATTGGACGTTTTCTAATTCCCTCTCTTGGTTGTGTAGGCTTAGCCTCTGCCTCCGCTTTTTCTATAACAGCAGGTTCTGTAGCCTCATCATCCATATTGTCTACAGTGATATTATTAACGCTTTCCTCTACTACTATAGGTTCAGGTGTCACAGCCTTCTTAGTTACATCCTTGGCCACATCATTGACAATGGCCATCTTTTTTACACTTGCCTTCACAGCCTCTATGTCTCTAATAGTATTCTTAAGTGTTTCCTCCTTGTCATTCAACATATTGTAGAGGAACATAACTTCATCATGATTCTGGGTGATTTTATCCTGAATATCACTTGAATATTCGCCCATCGCCATAATTTTCTCTGTTGTAAGCTTATCTATTTTTACTTCCATTTCTTCGATTTTGTCATCAATAATGTTAGCAACCTCAGCCTCAACTTCTCTTTTTACTATCTCTTCTGTTACACTTGTAACATTTACTCCATCAATTATTTCATCCTTCACATCACCTGATAAGAGGTGCTCTGAAAACAGATAACTACATATAACACATATGAGTCCTATAATTATTAAACATATTTCTAAAACAGACATTTTTATTCCCTTTTCCTATATCTTTATATCAAAGGATCCTGAACTCTTAAGAATGACCTTTTCATCCTCAGCAGTAAATCCTTCGTTCTTCTTTTTCTTAACTTTCACAGAGTAATACTCATTCTTTCCCTTTTCCTTGGCATCAAACTTTTCATTACCCTTATCCACATCATTTTTTCTAATGACATTCTCAGACTTTTGCTGAACCTCTTTTTGCTGAGTCACAGCAATATTAGCCTGTTCCACGGTAGGCTTAACATTTTCATTATGCTTAATGCTTGTCATATTCTGGCTATTTTGCACAGTTCCCTGCAAAACTACTGGTCTAACAATCATCTTTTCACCCCTTTTAGAATGGAGAAGGCTTTATCTCACCCTTCTGCTTAGTAAATCTAACATGGGCTAAATCCTCATGAATATGGATAAAGTCTCCCGCAATTGCGATCTTTGTTCCTGCGTAAACATCACTTATTGCCTGTATTTTTGCATGTGCATTACCAGCAAGAAGCTCTGAAATCTCATTATACTCCTCTGTCAGCTTTTTAACATCTGCATCAATAAGAATAATATTCTTTGTAAGCTGTGGAATCATTGGCACTTTCTCCGGTTCGAGTACACCCATTTCCTGCTTCTTTCTCATAAGCTGAACCAGCTGATCATACTTGGTTCTCTCTTCTGTCTTCTCTGTGATAGTTGTCTTTATCTCATTCATACGCGTAGCTATAACTGGGTCTGTTCCTACTTCAACCTCAGTAGTAGTACCCATAGTTGAGCCAATACGTGTCGCCTCAATAAGACTTGTTGAACGAACCTTTCCACCAATAATATTTCCATTCTTTCCTCTGACATAAATATCGCCCTTGGCTATTACGTTGCTGTGAAGAATAGTATCTGTCTCTATATATCCGTCAACCTTTACGTCTGCACTTTCAATAAACTTAGAAATGAGGTTACCTTTACATACAAGCTTACCTTTTCCCATACCCTGAATACCTCTGTACAGGATAATATCACCATCGGCCTGAATGCTAGCTCCTTCAACAACACCAAGGATTTCCACATTTCCGTGAGCATGAACAGCAAAGCCAGTTCTGACATTTCCTTTGATTGTCACTGAACCATTAAACTCTATATCTCCAGTAGAGTTATCAACATCAGCAGGTACCATATAATTATCTGAAACGAAAACTCTATCGCCTTCCAACGTAACATGACCATCTACTAATGAGATAAGCTGCGTTCCATCCTCTGTGAGTTCAATATTCTTTCCATGTTTAAGAACCATTCTCTCAACTCTTGCCGGACGCACGTCTGTACCATATATATCCTTACCTGGAGTTCCTAAATCCTCCTTTGTAAGCACAGCTAATACATCACCCTTTGACACGTGACTAATATTATCAAGGTGATGGAAATCTACTGTACCATCATCATTTAATCTAGGTTTAGCTTTTCTATCTGTCTGGAACTTGTACTCTATAGACGCATTATGTCCCTGTATAGGCTTTGAGCCTATTGCAACAATGACATTTTTACAGTATTCCGGCTCAAGCTCATGCTTCTTTAAAGCTTCATAGACAATTCCATTTGTTATCTTTAATGCCTTTAAATCTCTCTCAAACTCATCTGCATCAGCTCTCTTTGTTCCTTCACTTGGCGGATAGAACCTCGCAACTGCATACATCTTATCAGGTGTAACCATAACCTTCATCTTCTCATCTATCTGGTATGCTTTGTCAGTGCTAATTGTAATTTTCACTGGTGCCTTTGCCGTTATTAATGTTTCATTTATCAGTTTTAGATTGTAATTCTCAATGTGATTATCCGCTAAATACTCAATAATCTCATCTATCTTTAATGGTTCTCCATCATCAACAGGTGGAAAATATCTCATTCCCACATCACTTTCACCTACAACCATTTGAAAATACGCGTTTTTGTAACCCATAAATATGCTCCTGTCAGTTTTTTTCACTAATTTACTACTATAAGTATATACGAGAGACAAAAAAGGTGCAAGATTTTTTTACATCTTACACCAAAATATTATCAATTTCTTCAATTATTTACAAATTTATAGGTTAAATACATATCCTGCAGCCGAACCGAGCTTTGCTCTCATCTTCTGCAATGCCTTTGTATGTAACTGTGAAACTCTTGACTCCGACACTTCAAGTACCATACTAATTTCCTTTAATGTCAATTCCTCATAGTAATACAATAATATTACCTTTTTTTCCCTATCTGTAAGTGTCTCTAAGGATTCTGCCAACAGCTTCTTTAACTCTTCTTTCTCAATGACCTCCTCTGGAGTATCAAATGTATTTACACTGACAGACTCTACCTCTTTTTCTCCGCTAGCTTCCACAAATTCATCCAACGAAATAACATTGGAAATATTTGCCTGCCCCTGCCAATTTACCAGCTCATCCTCACTTATGCCAATTTCCTTTGCGAGTTCTTCATCTGTAGCTGGTCTTCCAAACTCTACCTCCAGTTTACTCATAGCCGCATCAATTTTTTTCTGCTTCTGCCTTAGCGAACGTGGAATCCAGTCCATCTTTCTAATCTGATCAAGGATTGCTCCTCTTATTCTAAGACTGGCGTATGTCTCAAACTTTATACCCTTACCATAATCGAACTTATCTATGGCATCAATAAGTCCAAATATACCATAACCTACCAGGTCATCATACTCAACATTGTATCCCAGGTACATACTAAGTCTGCCCGCAACAATTTTAACAAGTGGAGCATATTCAATTATAATCTTTTCTCTTACTTCTGCATTATGAGTTTTCGAATACTCTGCCCAAAGTTTATTTCTTTCACTCTCTGTCATTTAGTTATACCTGTTCCTTCTCGGTAGAATTCTCATTCTTTTCCTCAGAATTCTCCGCCCCGTCTCCCTCTTTTTGATTTTCACCGTCTTCACCGGCTTCACCCTCTTCGCCTTCAGCGTTTTCATCATCTTCTTCAAGCTTTGTCGGGTAAAAAATCTTATTAAAGACATATCTCATCATGGAGCCAGCGATGTAGAAAACAATAAGCGCCGCCAATACTATTAAGAAAATCTCATATGTCTCATATGGATTTATCATTGTCACAACACATGCTATAAGTCCACCTGTTAATGACACTATTGAAGGTATATATTTTGTTCTCTGCATCGCATTTCCCCATCTTCTTAATTTAAATTTGTTTTTCCGGTTTTCCGACCGATTTGATTGTAAAAAGCCCTGTGTTAGAATCAATAATTACGGTTCTACCATAGTTTAACCCTGTATCTTCGGCTAAAATAGGTATCTTCATTTCGCTCAGTTTCTCTTTTACAGCTCTTACATTCTTGTCACCTACATTGAGGGCATCATTTTGCTTCATGGCAAATGCAAACATACAGGCCCCACCTGCTATTTTAGCTGTAATCCTAGTACGTTTTGCACCTGCTTCCTCCATTAGTCGTATCGTTTCAACAATTCCTGTATCTGCAAACTTTGCAATATTAGAATTGTTTTTTATCTCCTTACTACTTGGAAGCATAATATGTGCAAGTCCTGTAATTTTGGTAACTGAGTCATATAATGCTATACCAACACACGATCCTAGTCCAATAGTGGTTAAACAATCAGGCGCCTTACAAATATTAAGGTCAGCCATACCGACTTTGATTGTTTCACTCATTTTATCAACCTTTTCCGATCTATAATCCCAATGAACTCAAGATCTTATCGTACGAATCCAATTCTGGTACTAAAACAAAGTATCCACTAATCTTTGAATCATCATCAAACTGTGTCTGAATCAAAAGCACCTTATCTCCAATTTTTGAAAACTCAATTGCTGGAATACTAAGTATAGCCTCCGCCATATCTATCTGTAAGCTTGGTACAGATGACACTATTGTCAGTCTTGTCAAATCAGACAACGCTGAAAGGTATGATCCAGTGATAATATTTCCAATTTCTCTAAGAGCTGAGTACTCCATCTCATCAAAGTTGATATCATTGTTACCGACATTATCATTAGGTTTGCCCATAAGGCTGTTAACTAATGCCCTGGCAGAATCAACTTCCAAAAGGAACATCATCATTCCGTCTATATCACCCTCCAGGAGTAAGAGAATACCAACCATGATATCCTCTTCCTTTCCCATAGCACTTGCCAATTCAGAAAAGCCCAACAAGTTAACTTTTGGAACCCTCATATCTATCTTCGCATTAATAAGCTTTGAAAGTGCTGTTGTTGCATTACCAGCTCCAATGTTTCCAAGCTCTTTTAACACGTCATACTGAAGAGTATTAAGATTCCCCAAATCTATCTTTGACATGTTCGCCTCTTTTCTGTGAATTAAACGTCAATCACACCGTTTATATTGAGAATTGATATAAGACTATCATTGTATTTACCAACTGCATTAATATACTTTGATTTCTCATCGTTTAAATCAGTCTGTACTTTCTCAATATTCTCTGAATCCAAGGATAATACTTCCTTAACCTGATCCACAATAATACCAATTGGTTCCTGCTGGTCAGGCTTTAATATAATTATTCTTGTCTTATCTGTAAATGTATCATCTTCAAGCTCAAATTTACGTCTAATGCTCATAATAGGCACGATTTCACCACGAAGATTAATTACACCGCGGAAGAATTTTGGAGCCTTAGGAACTCTTGTCATCTTCTGCATACGGACAATATTATCCACGTATTTAATATCAATTCCGAACTGCTCAATTCCAATATTAACTACTATGAACTGAGTAGACTGAACTTCAATCTTATTATCTTCCATAACAACACCTCCACCTTTATACTAAAGCATTTGCGTCGAGAATCAGAGCAACTTCACCATCACCAAGGATAGTAGCGCCACTTATAATCTTCGAGTTATTATTTATGTATTTACCAAGTGACTTAATAACGATTTCCTGCTGACCAATAAGTCTATCAACAATAAGACCTGCCTGTCTGTCACCCTTCTTTACAATAACAGCTGTAAGACTCTCAACATTTTCTTGTGAAGGTTCAATATCAAGTATATCGTGAAGTCTAATAAGTGGAATAACTGTTCCTCTTAAGTTTATAACTTCCTTAGACTGTACATATCTGATATCTGTTACAAGAACGTCCTCGATTGTCTGGATATTTCCAAGAGAAATAGCATACTTCTCTTCTCCTACCTCAACCATCAATGACTGTATAATAGCAAGTGTAAGTGGAAGTCTGATAATAAATGCACTTCCCTCACCAAGCTTTGTCTTAACTTCAATGTCACCACCAAGAGATTCAATCTTTGTCTTAACAACATCAAGACCTACACCTCTTCCTGAAACATCTGTTACCTGCTTTGCAGTAGAGAAACTTGGCTTAAACAAGAGATCGATAACTTCCTTATCTGTCATAACCTCTGCCTGCTCAGGTGTAAGAGCACCCTTCTCTATAGCCTTTCTCTTAATATTCTCTACATCAATACCATTACCATCATCCTTAACCTCGATAACAACATTATTACCATCCTGGTAAGCATTAAGGTAAATATTACCAACAGGATCCTTTCCTCTTCTCTCTCTCTCCTCTGAATCTTCAAGACCATGATCTGCAGAGTTTCTGAGAAGATGCATTAAAGGATCACCAATCTCATCAATAACAGTTCTATCAAGCTCTGTGTCCTCACCTGTAATGTAGAGTTTCATCTGCTTATCAAGCTTCTTTGATAAATCTCTTACCATCTTAGGGAACTTCTGAGTTACTGATTCAATAGGCATCATTCGAACCTTCATAACTGATTCATGAAGATTTGTTGTAACTCTTTCAAGATACTCAATCTGCTCATTAAATCCTAATGAAACAATACCTTCCTCGCTACTGCTTACTGAAACAAGACCGTTCTTTGCAATAATAAGCTCACTAACGAGATTCATAAGTACATCTAACTTTTCAATATCTACTCTAACAGATCTGTTTACAACAGGCTTTCCTGATGTCTTAGTTGCAGCACCAACTGCACCACCCTTTGCAGTGGCAGGAACATTCTTCTCAGCTACTGCAACTGCTGATGACTCAGAAGTTTTAGCCTTTGCTTCTTCCTTCTCATCATCCTCATCTTCTACTGTTTCATCAACATCAGGTACTTCTGTAATTTCTTCGATAATTACCTTTCTAATCTCTGAAACATTCTCAACTGTAGCCTTAACTACGTCCATACTTCTCTCTGTTACAATATAAATTGTAAAGTCATATTCAAATTTCTCGTCTTCAATATCCTGTGCTGAAGGTTCTGACTTAATAACCTCACCAAGCTCCTCCAGTGATTTAAATACAAGAAATGCTCTGGCAGCCTTAAGAATACAGTTTTCATCTACATGCACTTCAAGCTTGTACACCTGCATCTTCTTTCTAAATGCTTCTTTGATTGCTCTAACTTCAAAAGGAGCAAGCTTAATATCTTTTGTCTGCTCTTTCTCAGTCTCCGCCTCTTTTGAAGCTGCCTTCTTTTTACCCTTCTTTGGTTTAGCTTCTCCTGATTCACCATTTAAGAAGCCATTTAATCTGGCAATAATTGCCTCATTGTCATCTGTTCCTTCGTCCTGACTCTGTGTAATATTGTCAAGATATGTCTCAAGGGCATCAAGACATTGGAACAATACATCTACTAAATCTGCATTTACATCAATCTTACCATTACGGATTTCAGAGAGCATATTTTCCATAATATGTGTCAAATGTTGCATTCTCTTATATCCCATAGTACCAGCCATACCCTTTAATGAGTGAGCCGCACGGAAAATCTCGTTAATTGTATCCGCATTTTCTGGCTCTTCCTCAAGAATCATAAGCTGCTGGCTGAGGTTTTGTAAATGTTCTTTTGTCTCATCGATAAATATCTCCAAGTACTGGCTAACGTCCATTGTTTAGCACCCCCACGTTCTTAGTTATAGCATCGGCAATATTATCCAGCGGTAAAACTTCATCCACGAGCTTAGCATCTGCTACAGCTTTTGGCATTCCGTATACTACACTTGTCGCCTCATCCTGTGCAATAACATGAATATTCACATGCTCTCCAAGTGTTCCTATACCTACAGTTCCGTCGGCGCCCATGCCTGTCAATACCACGCAAGTAATCTCATCAAAGTTTGTGCATACAAGTGATTCATACATAATGTTTGCACTAGGCTTTAACGCATCCCTTGCAGGTTCGTCTGTAGTTGCAATTTTGTAAACATTTCCAATCTTTAAAACTCTCATCTGCATTCCACCAGGTGCTATATACACCCAGCCTTTTTGAAGAACATCACCATCAGCAGCTTCCTTTACATGAACCTGACTCATCTCGTCAAGTCTTAATGCTAAGGAATTAGTAAAGCCCTTCGGCATATGCTGCACCAACACCATCGGTGCATCAAGATTCTTTGGCAATTTAGGAATAACCTGCTGTAAGGACTTTGGTCCTCCTGTTGAGCACGCCAGTGCTATCAGCTTGCTTTTTCCTTCTTTGCTTCCAGTAAACTTCTTATGAGGTTTAAAGCTTGTATTTTTTGATGGTGTCTTACTGACAATTGCAGGTTGGGAAGTCCCTGCATTTTTCTGTGATAACCTTGTCCTTAAGCCTTGAGCAGTTTCTGCAGACGCCTTCGTTCTTGGCTCTGACTTCTTTTTCTCCTCCTGGCCGACAGCAGTTGGACTTGGTACATACACATTTGTAGCGACACTCAATACTTCTAATAAACGATTCTTAAAGTGTTCTTCCTTTGCATCGAGGTAGTTCTCTGGCTTTGTTACGAAATCAAATGCTCCACGCTCCAATGCAATGATAGTTTCCTTCGCTCCCTCTTTGGCTAACGTACTGACCATAATAACGTTAATCTTTATTTTGTTTTTTTGTAGCTGTTCAAGCAATTCTAAACCATTCAGCTTTGGCATATTAATGTCAAGAACAACTGCGTCATACAAAAGACGATTTTTAACAATAAGGTCTAACGCTTCAAGCCCGTTAGTAGCTAAATCCTGCACACAAAATCGATTATCTGAATTGATTATATCAGATATCAACCTTCTCATAAGTGCAGAGTCATCAACTATCAAAATTTTTTTCGCTGCCATACCGTCTTCATCTCCATTCTGCATATATGTAAAACTCTGGATTTATCTAAAATCCAAATCCATTTTCCTCTGTCTTCTCTCTTCCCTAAAAATATATCTAATAATCTCTTCTCTTATTTTGCTTTCTAATTCAACAAACTCAACTCTATTTTCAAAATTCTGTCGTCCGTTTTTTCCTTCTGCAGACGCTATTACTTTTGCAACCAAAAGATATTCCCTACATCCGTCATCATAGGTTATCTTAAGCTTTACATACATCATATCATTTTTATTATGCTTCTCGTGAGTGATAAATCTTATACCACCTCCGCTAAAATCTAATGCGACTCCATCCTTTAAGCCCATTACCTGATCCGATGGTGGCACTTCACCATCCTTAACAAACATCTCTATTTCATCTTCATCCATTATTTTGTATTGGAGGTCCATTGTACAGCTAAGTCTATAATACTGGCGTCTCTGGAATTTCTTAAGCTCATACTGAAGTTCAACAACCATCATATAGAGATTGTCCTCCTTCAGTCTTTCCACTACAACGACGCGTCCATGATACAATCCTTTAGTTGTATAAAAGCACGCGTCTAATCTTGTATTAGGTGAAACCGCGACAATATGTCCGTTTTCAATAGGCATACCCACTTTAATTCTAGTATCATCAATAATCTCTGATACCTGACTTACATACACCTTTTTCTTTATATGTGAATTTTCGTTATTACTATGAGCAGCCTGTACCTTAGTAAATTCCACTTTATTACCCACACTTATAACCTTAGATACCATACTGTCACCTCCAATACATTATTATTACTGCTTTTTCTTTACGATACTGTTCTTAATCATATTTGCTACAGCTCGTGCCAATCCGTTCTTTCTGACTTCCTCTGCCTCTTTATTTTCCAAAAGGGCATTGGCAATATTTTCTATATTCTTTGAACCCAATGAATTAGGATATGCAATCGCTATAGGCTTCTGTTGCATAACAGCCTTCGACATATTCATATCTAGAGGAATGCTGCCTAAATATTTAAGCTGTATATTTAAGAATTTACTTACAACAACCTCAAGCTTATTGTAAAGATTCTTTCCCTCTTCATGATTTGCCACTCTGTTTGCGACAACCTTTATTGTGCAAAGCTCTTTATCAAAGCTTGATCTCGCATTGAGCGCCTTTAAAAGCGCATATGCATCTGTTATAGATGTCGGTTCCGGTGTTGTAACAAGTAACACCTCACCACTTGATGCGACAAATTCAAGAACACTGTCTGATATACCGGCACCAGTATCTATAATAATAATATCAGCTAAAGTTTCTAACTCTTTTAGCTTATATACAAGATACTGAACCTGTTCTCTGTTCATATTGCCAAGTCCATTGATGCCTGAACCACCTGATATAAAGCCAATACCTTCAGGTCCCTCAACTATGATATCCTTAAAGCCTTTTCCTCTAAATATCATATCTGCCAAATTATACTTTGGAATAGCACCAAACATTACCTCAATGTTTGCAAGACCAAAGTCTGCATCAAATATAATAACTGACTTGCCCTGCTTTCTAAACTGCATTGCTATATTAATAGCAACACTTGACTTTCCAACTCCACCTTTTCCACTTGTGACAGTGATAACTCTAGCCTGTCTAGGAGTCGCCTCATTTTGAGACTTAATCATATTCCTTAACTTTTCTGCCTGATCCATGACTGCCTCCTATTCTGCGCTTCCAAGAAGATTTCTTGCAATCTTCTGAGCGTCTATTATGCTAATATCATCAGGAACAGCCTGACCACTTGTCACATATGACAACTGCACACCTGTGTGAAGCTTCATATTTAGAATATTTCCTAGACATGTAGTCTCATCAAGCTTTGTAAATATAATGCTGTAATCTTTAATCTCACCGAATACATCAGTTATATTTATAAGATCTTTGTATTTTGTAGCTGCACTGAGCACTAAGAATATCTCCTTCTCAACATGCTCATCAAGCTTACAATCATTTATAAAGTGCATAACTTCCATACACTGCTCACTATTTTTGTGCGAACGACCTGCTGTATCTACAAAAACCATATCATAGTCGTTAAAAGCCTTAACAGCCATATTAAATTCTTCCAAAGTGTAGACAACCTGCAATGGCACATCAAGAATGTTTGCATATGTTCTAAGCTGCTCAACTGCTGCTATTCTATATGTATCACATGTAATAAGAGCAATCTTTAGCTTTTTCTCTAATCTAAAATAAGATGCAAGCTTTGCAATAGTTGTTGTCTTTCCTACACCTGTAGGT
>JAFSIA010000035.1 GCA_017440045.1 Lachnospiraceae bacterium | reverse complement strand
GATAAAAAACGCTCCGCGAGGATGCGCAGAAACGCATAAGGAAATTGTCACTTCGTGACATGCGTTTCGCGCCAAAGCGGAGCAAGTCCCTCTAGATAGAGGGATTTAGGGAGTTGATGCGGACTTGTCCGCTTTGTTCTGTAGTAAAGCAATATTCGCATCTATCATAAATAGATAATAAGGAGAAATATTGTTCTTCCATAGGAATCCACTTTTCCTTAAATACTGTTGCTTTATCAACTCCATTTCTTCTCACAATTCTTCTAAATTGTTCATCCGACTCAACAGATAAGAATATCCTCATATCATAATACTCATACAATTTATCATGACACGAATAAGAACCTTCAATAATATTTATTGCTTTAGGCTCTATGAATATAGGTTCATCAAATTGATGTAAACCACAATTGTATGGACGATATGAAAAGGACTTTCCACTCCTTAAAGGTAGCAACACTTCATCTAAAAAACGCTCATGATCAATATTTTCTCCTACAGCGTTAAGTCTTTCACCTGTTCGTTGCTCTTCTCTCAGAAAAAAATGGTCCATATGGATTACATTACAACCATAGATATCCTTTAGTTCCAAAGCAATACTTGTTTTCCCAGATGCACAGCGACCATCTATTGCCACAAGTAAATATTCTTTTTCATCCCTTAATTTATCAACAATATTACTTATAGATGCAACCGTCTTATTCATATAAATTCCTCTCTTTAAATCTGAACAATCACACTCGTGCTGCCGGCTTTATTCTTGTAACAATCAAAGGAACTACAATTAGTTGCAGAATAATACCTGGAATTGCGTTTAAGAATGCACCTGATATAAATACCTGCCATGTAAACGCATTTCCCTTTATTCCCAAAAGAGCAACCTCTGCTATTCCCCATAAAATGCGTCCACTAATCATCGCCGCAATCATTGAAACATATATAGATATAATGCTCCTTTTTGAATGATAATATATCAATCCACATACAAGGCCATATGTCGCAAGCTCTACTGCCATTGCCGCCGCTACTGGATATAACACTGGCATACCGAAAATCACCGAACGCAATAGTGGAAGAACAAATCCTACGACCGCACCGTACTTCCAACCACAGATAAATCCGCAAATAAACACTGGTATATGCATAGGAAGCATCATATTTCCTATTTTAGGTATATGACCTGTAAAAAACGGCAGCACAAGGCCTACAGCAATAAGCATAGCAGACATGCCAAGCCTCTTTATATCAGTCTTTTTCATCTCTTTAGCCCTCCATAATTTCCCATTATACATTGTTTTTCTACATAATAAAACCCCTTGTGTAACCACTTTCACTACAATAAGCTAGTACACAAGGGATTATTTTAATGGAAGTTACAAAGCAACTTCCATTTAGTTTATATAACCTGACGAATTTCCGTTTTGAAATATATTTCAAGTATCTTCTTGAAGTTTGACTTTATACGTGTAATAAGAACCTCTGCAGATTCTGCAACACCTCTAAGTGACACATATCCACCTGCAACTGTATCATGTCCTCCACCTGTACCCAAGCCTTCCAATGCCTTTATGACAACCTCTCCTGCATTGATACCGCTGTTTTCCTCGCTACGAGCTGAAATCTTAATTCCATCACAACGAACAGAATATACAACAGAAAAGTACACATTTTGAATCTCTATCATAAAGTCAGCCACTTCAGCAATAAGTGCCTCCGGACAATCCTTACCTGTATTAGCGAAGCTTACATAATCTTCTACACTTATAGATTCTATAGCGCTGCCATAAGCCTTTAAATCCTCAAGCTGAATTGAATTGGACTCAAGAAATGCAACCTTCTCCTTATCAGCCTTGTGAAAAAGCTTATAAAACATATCTAAGTCAAGGTCTGATACTCGTCTTGTAAGCTGTGCCGTATCTATCTTTATTCCATACAAAAGTGCTGTTGCAACATTTGTTGGCATCTCAATGTTATTTTCAAAAAAATATGATGCAATAATCGAAGCACACGCTCCCACATTGTCTCTAATATCTTCATATATATATTCATAATGCTCAAAAATCGGATGGTGGTCAATGCTCATAACACCTTCATTGTCAAGCTCATAAGTATTTCCACTTCCCTTTTGTGCATCTATTAATATTATTTTTCTATCCTTTATAGAGTCACCTAATCGGTCTACATTTACTGCGCGTATTCCAAAAAGCTCCATCATTTTTCTTGTATTATATCTGTCAATCTTTCCTTTGTAACATATTGTCGCCTCAATACCATTAACCTTTAAAAGGTACTGAAGACCAAATGCACTTGATATAGCATCCGGGTCCGGAAAGTTATGTGTTTGAATAAAAACTTCATTAGTCTTTAAGTTTGAGATGATTTCATTTAATTTACTCATCACTAAATACCTTTTCCTTTTTATTTATATCCGACTACACATATATACTACAAAAAAAGAAGGAAGATTACCCCCCTCTTTAGTAGGGGATTTTCTTCCTTTTTATATTTCTCTTTTTAATTTTACACCGCTATAATAATACCGCCATCATTTGCATAAAGTGTAGCCACTCCTGCGGTTTCTGTAATAAATATATCCTTAAATTTAGCCAGCTTAAAGAGTTCATCTCTAACCCACTGGGCTCTCTCGAAGCAATTAACATGAGATATGGTCAATATTTTTTCTTCAATGTTCTTTGTACGTTCTACAATGTACTTAAACATCTTTCTCATAGCTCTCTCCATGCCTCTTGCCTGGTCAAGCTGAATAATTATACCCTCATCCGTAGCACTCATAACAGGTTTAATATTAAGAACAGTAGCAACTAAAGCCTTAAGATTAGAGAGACGTCCATTCTTTCTTAATGGCTCAAGAGTCTCTATCACAAAATATGTTTTCATCTCCAGCTTGTAAGCATTTACCTTTTCTACAATCTCTTCGAAATCAGCACCACTCTCAGCTAACTCATAGATTTTTTGAGCAATATTTCCTTCACCGTTTGAAGCAGAACATGAATCAAATACATGAATCTTCTTCTTATCATCCGGATGCTCTTCATAATACATATTTCTTCCTGTCATAGCACTATTATAGCAACCGCTTAGATTACCTGACAGTGTAACCACAAACACACAGTCGTAATCTCCCTCATAAGCCTTCATAAAAGCTTCTGGCGATGGACATGATGACTTGGCGCAATCCTTTGCCGCCGCCACATGGTCTATAAACTCCTTTTGATTGAAGGTTTCATCATCAATGTATTCCTTTCCCTCTAAATAAAGTGTCAACGGAACTATATCAACTTTTCCATATACATCATATGATTTGCTGACATCACAGCAGCTATCTCCAACAATTTTATATTTCATATTTATAAACCTCCATGGTTTCTTCTTGTCTCCACCAAAAGAGAACGACTCTTTTAAATGTAGTTTTCATTACTACTTATCATAACATCGCCCCATATCCATGTCAACTCATTCTTATATATTATGGTCAAAAAACCTTGTATTATTGCCCATTTAGATTTAAAATATTTATATATAAGACAAAAGAGAGGTTTAAGATTATTATGGATTTTATTAAAATAGAAGAACTGGAAATATACGCGAAGCACGGAGTACTATCAGCAGAGAATCAGCTTGGTCAAAAATTTTTAGTGACAGCTCTAATGTATATGGATACAACAAAGGCAGGATTAAACGATTCTCTCGATTATTCTATTGATTACGCTTCTGTTTGCAACTTTATAACAGAATATATGCAGGCTCACACATTTAAGCTTATAGAGGCCGCTGCAGAAAACTTAGCAAACGACCTGCTTCTCTCATACCCTATCATTCAAAAGGTGGATTTAGAGATTAAAAAGCCTTGGGCGCCTATCGGTCTTCCCCTAAAGACAGTTTCCGTAAATATTTCAAGAGGCTGGCATACTACTTACATTGCCTTAGGCTCAAATCTCGGAGACAAGGAAGAATTTTTAAATAATGCCATCACTGAAATCAATTCTGATACAATGTGTCAGGTGGCTAAGGTGTCTGATTTTATTATAACTAAGCCTTATGGTTTCAAGGAGCAGGATGACTTCATAAATGCTGTAATAAAGGTAGAGACTCTATACTCTCCAATGATGCTTTTAGATTTCTTACAGAAAATCGAATTGGATGCAAATAGAGTGCGAACAATCCACTGGGGACCTCGCACTCTGGATTTAGATATTATACTCTATGATGATTTAGTTATAGATGAGGAAAATCTTACTATTCCTCATTCGGATATGGCAAACCGCAGCTTTGTACTCATTCCTTTAAATCAGATTGCACCAAACACCATACATCCTGTTCTCGGAAAAAGCATTAGAGAGCTTCTACTTAGTCTGCCACCTGAAAATTAACTTCCTGTATGACGTTTCCTTTGGTCTTAACACGATACAATGTTTTATCATCTACACTTACTCCTGTCAATTTATAGAAGTAAGTGTAGTTTTTTGTTATGTGAATATTACAGCAATCACCCTCTGTGACAACCACTTTGTTAGAGCTGTCCAAATTCATTCTGCAAAGCTTATGGTCATCCTTATTTTCAAGCTGATAATATATAACATTCTCACTTTCACTTACGTTGTAATTTATGCATCTTCCGTCATCCATCGTCTCCACTTGGTTGTTTGTAAGACTTATTCTTTTAAGCTTCATATCCTCGCCTAAATCAATGTAATACATATATTCCTTTGTAAGCGTCGGCATATAATAATTGCCCTCATACACAGTAGCTATCCTGTCTGTATCAGTTTCAAGTCGCTTTAAATTATTACTTGTCTCTGTATCTGTAAAATATATATTTTTTCCTGACACAGCTATAAGGCGGAAATCTCCTTTAGAAATGACCTTTTCTTCCTCACCATCTACCTTGACCTTCTTTAACTGTATCAAATCATTGTCATCATATGCCTGAAAATATATATAATTCCCACACATAGTCATAGACTCCACTATTCCATTATAAACAGACTCAGAAATCTCTTCGCCAATTTCCAATCTGTATATTCCATATGGCTGTCCCCTTAAGGTAACATCAGCACTCACCTTATTTGCCTTCACATAATATATGTAATCATTAATAACCTGAATATATGACACAGAATCATTGTGCAGCTTCTCAGGCTCAGTTCCATCAGACTTCATTCTATATAATGAGTTGTTGTCATCAGAATTTGAAAAGTATATATACCCTTCATATTCACAAAAAAGTCCGCCATTGTACAGATTTCCTGCTGTATTTGCCACTGCACCTTCTTCGTTATATCTAAACCTGTTATTTATAGTCATTATTACCATCATGGCAACTATTGCCGCCAATATAGCCACACCTATGGATATTTTTATAACCTTCTTTTTCATTTTTTTCTCCCTTTATGCTTTAAGTATAGCTTCCATCATCTTAATTGCTCTATAATTTTCCTTCACATCATGCACACGCACAATAGAGCATCCATTCAAAGCTCCATAAATGCTGGTAGCCAAGGTTCCTTCAACCCTTTCATCCACCGGCAAATCCAGAGTCAGACCTATCATAGATTTTCTTGAAGTGCCTAGAAGTACAGGACAGCCAAGACTTTTTAACTCTCCTATATTTTTCATTACTTTAAGATTTTCTTCTAAGCTTTTGCCAAAACCAATCCCCGGATCAATGATAAGCTTATCCCTTGAAACACCTGCACTCATTCCTATATCAATAGACTCTTTTAAGTCACTTATAACATCTAATATAAGATTTGTATATGGCTCTTTTTCTCTATCTCTATTGTGCATAATACAACACGGTATATCAAATTCGGCCGCTACCTTTGCCATATTTTTATCTGATTTGAATCCCCAAATGTCATTTATCATATGTGCTCCGGCTTTTACGGCTTCCTTCGCCACTGCTGCCTTGTAGGTATCTATTGAAATAGGCACATCTATCCTACTGTTTATACTTTCAATAAAAGGGACAACTCGCTCTACCTCCTCATCATCTGATATCCTAGTATATCCAGGCTTTGTGGACTCACCACCTATGTCTATTATAGATGCACCTTCATTAACCATATCCTCCACATGTTTAAGTGCTCTATCCATATGATTCCACTGTCCGCCATCAGAAAATGAATCCGGAGTCACATTTAAGATTCCCATAATGTATATTTTGTTTTCCAAATCAAACTCTTTGCTTCCTATTTTCATATTACTTCTCCAACGCCTTAAAATAATCCCTAACATCAGAAAGGTACGACAGTGAACCAAATGCTAATATTCCACCGTCCTCGCCATATTCTCTACTCTTTTGGATAGCAAGCTCACATGCCTTTTCTACACTATCCGCTTTCTCTATATGAATTTTTCTATTAGCACTTTCTGCTACTTTTTTTGCTATTTTTGCAAGCTCTTCACCTTGTAATGCTCGCGTATTATTTGGCGTAACCGTTATAACGGCTTCACCTCTGCCCATCATAATCTCTAGTACCTTAGAAAAATCCTTATCTGCTAATACACCTACTATATAAACAAACTTTTTCCTAGGATAAAGCTTGTCTATAGCCTCTTTAAGCTCTCTTGCAGCTCCCGGATTATGCGCTCCGTCTATTATGGTTAGCGGCATATCACAGAGCTTCTCAAATCTGCCCGGCCATCTTGTACCTTTAAGTCCATCTCTTACATTTTTCTCGTTTATATTATACCCTGCTTTTCTTAGGACATCTATCACTTCCAATGCCACAATAGCATTTTTTCTCTGCCAGCTTCCCTCAAGTCCAAGCTTTAAATTTTCATATTCATATCCACATGCCGTAGCATAATCAAATTTTTCTCCCGTATATTCACCAGTTCTTGCAATAGTCACATTTGAATCCAATGCATCAGCACATTTATTTACAACATCCATAACCTCATCCGATTGCTCATATACAACCACAGGACAATTCTTTTTTATAATACCTGCCTTATGAGTGGCAATCTCTTCCAGGGTTTCTCCCAGTATCATTGTGTGGTCTAAGCTAATCGATGTAATAACACTTACAAGCACCTCATCACAAACATTTGTAGCATCCATATCGCCACCCATGCCAGTTTCTAATATAACAATATCACATACCTTCTTTTTGAAATATAAGAATGCCATAGCAGTCTCCACCTCAAATATTGTAGGCTGCGGCATACCCTCTTCAAGCATATCATCCACTGCCCTTTTTACATCTAACACAAGGTCTGCAAAATCTTCTTCTGAGATATTTTCGTTTCCTATTTGATACTTTTCACGATATTCAAATACCACAGGCGATGTATATTTTCCAACCTTAAGGCCTGCCTCTGATAAAATACTCGACAAAAAGGCTATTGTGGAACCTTTACCATTTGTACCTGCCACATGTATAACCTTTAAGGCATTCTGTGGATTATTCAGTTTTTTTAACAGATTCTTTATATTATCTAGTCCCAGCACACTTCCGAATCTGCCAAGGCCATCAATATATTCCTTTGCCGCCTTATATTCCATACCCAAAGTTTCCTCACTTACAGCTTAGTAAAAACTCTTTATACATTTATAGGAGCCTCAGATACTTCTGAGGCCCTAGTAAAAATTCTTATTATTTCTTAACCTTTGCAATAACTGCTACATTTGGTGTCTCTACCTTGATTGGCTTTCCATGCATTACCAAAAGTCCCTTTTTATAATCAATTTCAAAGAAAGTGATTGTGTTTGACTCATGATTCATACTAGCCAAATGCTTATCATCCGGGAATACGCAAATCTGCTTTGGATAATCGCCGCTTACAGGAAGCACTGACTTCTTCTCAAGCATACCTGTCTCTTCATCTCTAGCAAAGAATGCCACTGAATTGTCACCGGCATTTGATACAAACAAATGCTTGCAATCACTTGAAAATCTCAACGCTGCTGCTGCACTCTTATCATTATAACGCTTTCCAAGTGTACTAATCTGCTGAATCTGTTCAAACTCCGGATGTCCACTTTCTGAACTGTACTTGTATACATTCACGCAATTCATAAGCTGACAGATAAGGTATGCGTACTTTCCGTCAGGACTAAAGAGCATACTTCTTGGTGCAGAATTAAGCTCACATCTTAAAATGTCAACTAATTTGATACCACCTGTTATATGGTCAAATCCATAAAGCTTAACCTGGTCGATACCAACATCACAAGCAACCAAATACTTAGCATCCGGTGTAAGTCTTGTACATGTAATATGCGGTCTGAAATTTCTCTCTGCTATACTACCCATACCCTTATGGAAAACCTCAGCAGTAAGCTCACCTACGCTGCCATCTTCATTAATTCTAACTACAGAAGCCTTACCATCATGGTAGCCTGCTGTGTAAATAAACTTATCCTTCCTGTCAACACTGATATGACAAGCTCTCATACCATTAATAGAACCAAGATTAATGAACTCTAAATCACCATCATCAAGAATCTTAAATGATGAAATACCCAAATCAGATACTGAATATAAAAACTGTCCATTATTAGCTATACGAAGATATGAAGGATTACCTACCTCCACCTCTTTTCTAGGGATAAATACACCATTCTCCAAATCTACATCACATATAGTAATACCCTTTGCCTTGCCATGTGTATAGGAACCCACATATGCAACATACTTTCCGTCACTCATTAACTTTTCCTCCTACAACGTCATTTACATCATTATATCACTTTTAGGCGCGATATACAATTATTATCTGACTTTAGTTCCTTTTCCGTCACGTTTTGTAGTCTTTATCTTTCTAAGCTCAACTGTCTTTCCCTTAAATTCAACCTCTAAGTTGTCTCCAGCATCTAATACATATACATTTGTAAGATAATCATCCTTCTCAAGCTTTATTCCTCTTACACCTACTGCACCCTTCTTCTTTTCAGGAATCTCTCTAAGAGGGAATCTTAAGAACATACCCTTTGCAGTTTGAAGAACTACTATCTCATTGGTAAATAATGTGTCATCTCCCGACTCTGCATTACTCTCTTCCTGATTTTCCATACCAAACTGCATCTGCATATCATCATCAAATGACATCTCCATAGAAAATCCTCCAAAGGAATCATCAAAGCCCTCTGAGAAGCCTCCGTCAAAGCCATCTGCAAATCCATCATCACCCATCATATCATCTCCAAAGGAGCCTCCACTTAACATGACCGGTTCTATGACATCATCGCTTAAGCTCTTTGCTACTGATTTTTCCATTGCATCTGTAAGAGTTATGCTAAGGAGCTTATCTCCATCACCAAGCTTAGTAGCAGCCACAGTTTTCTTTGTAACATCGAATTCTTCCGCGTCAACAAGCTTCATCATACCATTCATGGATGTAAACAGAAGCTTTCTATTCTTAATATCTGCTGCCGGAACCATATATACAATATTTTCTTCAGCGCTATTATAATTACCAACATTATCAATAGGTGTGCCCTTGTCTCTAAACTTTACAAATGGTAAATCAAGTATCTTTATCTGATGAAGCATACCTGTATCTGTAAATAGACAGAGCTTGTCTGTATTCATACATGGGAAAATGTACTTGTTCTCAGCATGTACAGCTTCCTTATTCCTCTCATACGCTGCCATATCAATAGTTTTTGCATAAGAGAAACGATCCATGATGAACATTACCTGCTGTTCCTCTATCTTCTTTTCAACATAAACAGCCTGCTCAGCATCTACAATAACTGTTCTACGCTCAATGCTGTAATTCTTCTTTATGTTTGCTAAATCCTTCTTAATAGCCTTAGCCATAGAAGCAGGATTTCCAAGTATGTCCTCATACTCAGCAATCCTATTGACAATATCCTCATAATCCTTCTGAAGAGCAAGTATCTCCAAGCCAATGAGCTTGTATAAACGAAGCTCCAAGATAGCCTGTGCCTGCTTATCTGTAAATGCCAACTGGCTGGCATATATCTCAGATTCTTTATTCTTAAACTTAATCTTTGAGGTATCACCCTTTGTAAGACACGCCTTTGCATCCTTAAGGCTCTGAGAACCTCTTAAAATCTCAATAATAAGGTCGATAATATTGCAAGCCTTAATAAGACCTTCCTTTATCTCCTTCTGCTCAAGCTCTTTATTTAAAAGGGATGTATACTTTCTTGTTGTTATCTCAAACTGGAATGCTACATTGTGCTTGATTATATCCTTAAGACCTAATGTCTCTGGTCTTCCGTCCACAACAGCGAGCATATTTACACCAAAGGTATCCTCAAGCTTAGTCTTTTTGTAGAGCATATTTTTAAGATTCTCTACATCTGCACCCTTTTTAAGCTCCAGTACAATTCTTATACCCTCTTTTGATGACTGGTTTGATATATCTACAATATCAGATGTCTTCTTTGTCTCCACCAGCTCTGCTATATCTGATATAAACTTGCCGATACCTGCACCAATCATAGTATATGGAATCTCTGTTATAACAAGCTTGTCCTTCTCCGAACGACCTTTGCCTTCCTCAAATTCCACCTTACCTCTAACCTTTATCTTGCCAGTTCCCGACTCATAAATGTTAAGAAGCTCACTTTTGTTTACAACAAGACCACCTGTTGGAAAATCCGGACCAGGCATATATTCCATAAGCTTCTCTGTTGTAATATCGTTGTTATCCATATATGCAGTAACTGCATCTATAACTTCCGCAAGATTGTGTGTAGGAATGTTTGTTGTCATACCTACAGCAATACCCTCTGCGCCATTTATAAGAATATTAGGCACACGTACAGGGAGAACCACTGGCTCCTTCTCTGTTTCGTCAAAATTTGGAACGAAATCTACTACATTTTTGTCAAGGTCAGCCAAGTACACTTCCTGTGTAAACTTCTTAAGCTTCGCCTCTGTGTATCGCATTGCTGCAGCTCCGTCGCCTTCGATGGAACCAAAGTTTCCATGACCATCAACAAGGGCCATTCCCTTCTTAAAGTCCTGCTCCAAAACTACCAATGCTTCATAAATAGAACTGTCGCCGTGTGGGTGGTACTTACCCATTGTATCACCGACAATACGAGCCGACTTTCTATGTGGTTTATCGTGATTTAGCCCCAGCTCATCCATAGCAAAAAGTACTCGTCTCTGTACTGGCTTCAATCCGTCTCTTATATCAGGCAATGCTCTGGCACAGATAACACTCATAGCATAGTCTATGTAGGATTTCTGCATCACGTCTGAATATTCTGTTTTTAAAATCTGTTCAGCCATTTATATACCCCCTACAAATCTAACTCTGCGTCATGCGCGTGTTCGTGTATAAACTGTCTTCTTGGTGCCACATCATTTCCCATAAGCATTTCTGTAACCTCCGATGCCATACGACCATCCTCGATTTCTACCTGCTTTAAAATTCTTGTCTCCGGATTTAATGTTGTCTCCCAAAGCTGCTCTGCGTCCATCTCTCCAAGTCCTTTGTATCTTTGAAGTGTAAATGATGAACCCTGATGAGTCTTTCTATATTTCTCCAATGCCTTGTCGTCATAAAGATACTCACCTTCACCCTTCTTTGGCACTACCTTGTAAAGAGGTGGTGTTGCAAGATATACATGACCTTCGTTTATAAGGTCAGGCATAAATCTATAGAAGAATGTAAGTAAAAGTGTGGCAATATGCGCACCGTCTACGTCGGCATCTGTCATAATAATAATCTTATTATATCTAAGCTTTGAAATGTCAAAGTCATTGCCGTATCCTTCTGAGAAGCCGCATCCGAATGAATTAATCATTGTCTTTATTTCCGCATTGGCAAGAACCTTGTCCATAGTTGCCTTTTCTACATTCAAAATTTTACCTCTGATAGGTAAAATGGCCTGTGTCTTTCTGTCTCTGGCTGTCTTTGCCGAACCTCCCGCAGAATCACCCTCTACGATGAATACTTCACATTCCTCCGGGTTTCTGCTTTCGCAGTTTGCAAGCTTACCATTGCTATCTATAGAGAACTTAGGCTTTGATAAGAGATTTGTCTTAGCCTTCTCCTCTGCCTTTCTAATCTTAGCTGACTTCTCTGCACAGCCTATTACAGTCTTTAAAGTCTCTAAGTTCTTATCAAAATAAAATACAAGCTCCTCGCCGGAAACCTCAGATGTAACCTTACCAGCATCCGGATTATCCAGCTTAGTCTTTGTCTGTCCCTCGAATCTTGGGTCAGGATGCTTTATTGCAATAACAGCTGTCATACCATTTCTGGCATCTGCTCCAGTGAAGTTAGAATCCTTATCCTTTAGGATACCAATCTCCCTGGCATACTGATTAATAACCATAGTGTATTTAGCTTTAAAGCCTGTTATATGGGTACCACCTTCCTGTGTGTAAATGTTGTTACAAAAGCCTAAGATATTTTCCTGAAATTCATCAACAAACTGGAATGCTGCCTCAATCTCGATTCCCTCCTGATTTCTTCTAAAATAAATAACATCATGAAGGGCTTCCTTTCCCGTATTAAGCTCTCTTACGTACGCTTTAATACCATCTGGCTCATGGAATACAACCTTTTCTTCCTCACCAAATCTTCTGTTTTCAAAGTTAATTGTAAGCTCTGGATTTAAGTATGCTGTCTCATGAAGACGACTCTTTATGGCCTCAGCCTTGAAATATGTCTTTTCAAATATCTCCTTATCCGGCAAGAATGTTACTGTTGTTCCTGTATCATTCTTTCTACATGTTCCGTTCTCCTTTAAATCGTACATAATACGACCCTGCTCGTAACGCTGATTGTAAACCTTTCCATCTGTCTTTACGTTTACCTCAAGCCACTCTGAAAGAGCATTAACAACTGAGGCACCTACGCCGTGAAGACCACCGGAAATCTTATATCCGCCATCACCAAACTTACCACCGGCATGAAGCACAGTAAAGACAACTTCCACCGCAGGTCTGCCAGTCTTTTCATTAATGCCGACAGGGATACCACGTCCATTATCCTTAATGGTTGCCGTGCCATCCTTCTCTAAAATAACTGTAATCTCACTACAATGTCCTGCCAAATGCTCATCTACAGAGTTATCTACTATCTCATAAATAAGGTGATTTAAGCCCTTTGTAGAAACACTACCTATATACATACCAGGTCTTTTTCTAACAGCCTCAAGACCCTCTAACACCGAAATACTATTGGCATCATATTTCTTTTCTACTGTCGTATCCAGATTTTTACCCGCCATTTTTCTTCTCCATTTCTCCTATATCTGTTTGTCTTCTTATATCAAAATTAAAGACTTCTCTTAAAATATTTTCTCATAAGCTCAGGCTCTACCTCTATGTGCGCGTAGTCATTTACTCGCTCCACTATGAAATTCCCTATAGCATCATCATAATTTATCTGTGTAATACTACAATTTTCCAAATCCTTTGCAATGCAAAGCTTCTTTGCAAAATCAGCTCCTAGAATACCCGCCACCACAGTTCTTATAACTCCGCCATGGCTTACAATCGCAATATTTTCTATATTATCCTCTATCGCTCTTTCTACAATCCTTGAGATAACAGGGAACACTCTTCTATACACATCCAAGCCCGACTCACCCTCAGGATAAGGAATATCTGACTCCGCTGTAGCTCGCTCCTTAAGAAAATCACCAAAGCGCTCCTTTATCTCCACATCTCTTAAGCCCTCTAAGGCTCCAAATGAAATCTCTCTCAAATCTTCTTCTATATTATGCGAAAGCTTAAGCTGCTGGTTTATTATCTCAGCTGTCTCTCTCGCTCTAATAAGATTGCTGGAATATAAGGCTTCTATATTATATTTTTTAAGTCTTTCCGCCACCAGCTTTGCCTGTCTTCTGCCTGCATCGCACAAAGGCACATCCACATTACACAGCGGGCTGTCCTGCCTTCCATGGCGTATAAAATATAATTTTATCATATATCCTCACTCTTCTTTACTTGTTATTTATGTACATTATCATGCCCGGTCCAAGATTTTGTGTCGGTCTGGCCACAAAGCCATATTTTTCATAAAATCCTTCTCGCCCCTTAGCACACATAAGGCAGAGCATAAGCTCTGTCCCCTCAAATCTCAAACTGTCAGCGAAAGATACGAGGCTCTTCATGAGCGCCTCACCCACTCCAAGCTTCTGATATGATGGATGAACCACCAAATCCTGAATGTAGCAGATAACTGCGCCATCTCCTACCATTCTACCCATTCCAACAACCTTGCCATCTATAGTTGCTGTAACAGTATATATGCTATTCTTAAGTGCTTTTATGGCCTGCTCCTCTGAAAGCTTCTTCCAGCCTACTGCCGCTCTCAAGTTTAAATATGTGTTTATATCAAGAGTATTCTCTTCAATTCTCAACATTTTCTTCTCTCCTGCCCTGGCGTCTCTGACGCATAGCAATTCTAAATTTTTGTATTTTAGTATAAATCAATCCCAGGATAAAATCAATCGTTCTTATGACATAACTTATGGCTAAAGTAGCCACTGTAAAGATAAGAACATACTTTACCACATACCACACACCATATGTTTCTACATCCATAAAAAAGTATGGATAACGCTTTATGCCAACACCATATGTTGCCGGACTCACATATCTTGCCTTAATCATAATAAATATGAAATAAATCACTGGTGCTAACAGCCACTTGAATGGGTCGTATATTTTAAAGCCGCCCTTTGGCTGAAATAGAAGGAACTCTATCCAGGTCATAGCTGGTATTATAAAATGTACAATTCTATCATTAAAGGATAATGCTGCACTAAAGCCTGTAGTCATACTGAAGCCTGTCCCAGTTAATACTAAATTGTATGTGAGAAAGGTTATTGTTATCATTACAAGTGCCAAACCCTTTAGAAACAAATGAACTCTGGCATAGTCATGGTATCGCCCTCTCCTTACAGACGCAAATGAATGGAAAATGCTACACAACATAACAAAAAAGCATATTATGTTGCTTTGTATTGTAAAATACGATAACATATTAATGTTTCTCACCTTATCATCAAGGCTTAAGTGATTGACAACACCTAGTCCACATATGAAAAGATAGACCACTCTATATATTAAGTTTATCTTGTTACTTTTTATATACATACGTGACTGGACCCCTTGCTTTTACGGATTTTCTCACTGCTTTAGTTTACCATAAATAAAAGAAAAAAAACATTATTTTTTCATAGTATTGACAAAAGCCGTAGTTAATAATATACTTTGATAATCAAAGTTTTTTACAAATAAACTTTTAAAACACAGAATGGAGACGTTATGAAAATTTTAGGAAGTGGACATTATGTGCCACATACAAAAGTAACAAACGACGATTTAGCAAAGATTGTAGATACAAACGACGAGTGGATTAGCTCAAGAACAGGTATACGTTCTCGCCACATTTCAGATGGTGAGGAAGCTTCTGATTTAGCAGCTAATGCTGCTATGGAAGCCATTAAGGATTCTGGTTTAAATGCCACTGATATCGATATGATACTTCTGGCAACACTTACACCAGATAGAATGCTTCCAAACTGTGCATGTACTGTACAGAAAAAGATTGGCGCAGTTAATGCAACTTGCTTTGATATAAATGCTGCATGTTCAGGATTCTTATTTGCGCTTAATACTGCAAATGCGTACCTTACAGCAGGTATGTACAAGAACATTCTTGTAATAGGTACAGAGACATTATCAAAGGTTACAGACTGGTCTGACCGCTCTACATGCGTTCTTTTCGGTGATGGTGCCGGCGCTGTAGTTGTTACAGCAGACGACAGCAAATCATTCTACGCTGTTACAGGTGCAGACGGTGTGAAGGGTCCAGTTCTTGCCGGTGCCTCTACTCCATTAAGAAATATGCTTATTAAGGGTAATGACGATGAAAATCTTGCAGACAGCTATTTTATGAAGATGGACGGACAGGAAGTATTTAAATTCGCTGTAACAAAGGTTCCTGAGTGTATCGGTCAGGTTTTAGAAAAAGCTGATGTAGCTGTGGAAGATATTGATTTATTTGTTCTTCATCAGGCAAATATCAGAATCATCTCCTCAGTATCTAAAAGACTTGGAGTTGACCCAGAGAAGTTCCCTGTAAACCTTCATAAGTACGGAAACACTTCTGCAGCAAGCATTCCAATCCTCTTTGATGAATTAAGAAAATCTGGTGCTCTTGACAACGCACACAAAATTGTCCTTTCAGGATTTGGTGGCGGTCTCACATGGGGCGCAAGCTATATAGAACTATAGAAAAAACGACAGGCCCCTGACAAAATCAGGGGCCTTTTAATACAAGCAACGCATTGTATCTATAAATTAATATCCTTCGCTTAGAACTTCGCACGTATTCCAATCATCCTCAGTACCTACTACAATATGTCTTGCCGGGTCCATTCCAGGACCTTCTACCACAATAACAACTATATTCGTTTCGTCATATTGCTCGTAATAGCTTTCACTAGTCGAATCATCCTCAGATATAGTCATATCTGTTACAAAATATCCTATTTTATCATAGTATTCCATTGCACTTTCGTATATTAAGCTAAGCTGTTTATAGTCTAATATCTTACTTCCACTATTTACAACTTCCTGACATAAAATCGCTGTCTCTAATTCCTCCTCCAACAATTGTTGCTCAGACTTTCCATCCTCTCTAAAAACGAATTCATCTGCATCTGTTACTGTATACTTTTCTATCAACCTTCCTACTTGCCCATCATCTTCAACTCTAATATTCAATACAGCACACTCCGTTGTTCCATCTTCAAACTCTATTTCCATCACTATTTTGTCGCTTCGTTGCTCCTCTGACAAATCAGCTATGTTCAAACTCTCTTCCTCCAATAAATTTAACAATTCACTGGGATTCCATGTAAGAACATAATTCTCACTAGAATATTCATCCTCTTTATCATAATATATAGTAAAATTTTTATTCATACGCCAATAATCCTGTCCACATTCGAGGCCACAGTGCGCCCTTTCCAAAGAACAATCTACAAAACCACAGGACGGAGATGTAAAGGTTATATATTGATTCTGACACGAAAATCTTACACTCTCTATATCTTCGCCTTTCAAACAAAGACTTAATGCAAAGCGTTCTAGATCACCTTCATTTGTTATTCTGCCCGTACTTACAACTATTTGCGTGCCATTATATATATCCCCAGTAACTTCGTCTAAATAATTATAATATCTTGTCAAATCATTACTTTCTTCATTCAATTCACTATCTCGAGTGTTCTCTTTATCAACAAGTCCATTATTATACAAAACCAACACACCTATTATTAAAACTATAGCTGCCGCAACTGTTAATACGGCGTATAAATTCTTTTTTGATTTACCTTTATAAAAACCTGCCTCTTCTATGTACTTATTCTCAATCTTTCCTATTATTTCCCTTTTGTTTATCATATCAACACTCCTCGTTCCTCTAAAAATTTTTTAAGTTTAGACCTTATTCTGTTTAACTTTACTGATACAGTATTATCTCTCAGCTTAAATAATTTTGCTATATCACTAATTGAATCCTCATACCAATATCTTCTAACAAACATAATCCTACTTTTTTGATCAATTGTTGCCAAAAATTCATTAAGCAGGCTCTCAATATGTTCATTTCCTATTTCTTCTTTAGTAACTGATAAGCACTCATCTAATTCGTTAATTGGTAAATCAAAGTAGTTATTTCTCTTTTTTGCAATATTGTACTCCAATTTTTTTATAGCTATTTTTCGCGTAATTCCGCACACATATGCCAACAATGATTCAGGTTGTGTAGGTGGTACCGAATTCCAAACGGCTAAATATGCATCATTTACACATTCTTCCGCATCACAGCTATTACCCAGTATATTTTTAGCTATTTTACTACATAGATTACCATACTTATCCGATAATTCTTTAATTGCACTTTCTTGCCTACAATTAAACAAATTAATAATCTGATTATCTTCCATACTTACCTCCTTTCATCCTTATAGTACGATTTTTTTTACAAATATTACATGCCAAACCAAATTTCTTTCATATTTTAAAAAGCCCTCAATATCAGATGTAAAATCTAATATTGGGGGCTTTCTATTTAATTGAAGTTGCGTTGCAACGACGATTGAATCATTACCTCTATATACGCAATTCTATACTGCACTTTCGCCTGTCTCTTCAAGGGCTCGTACCTTTGCCTCAACTTCGTCAAGTATACCCATAAGCTTGTCTGACAAATCAATTGCATCCTGAAGTGCATTTCTGGCTTCCTGTTCATCATGGGCTTCGATTGCCTCAATTGCTCGTTTGCCCTGAGCATGGAATTTATCATGTACTGCTGCGATAGATTCCCACTCATTAACTACCGACAAATGTCTTAACTTAATTACAAAGTAGAAATGACCAAACATACACTTCTTTGGATTTGTCTGAATTGCGTCAAGCTTCATATCATTTACCATGTTACTCAGATTCTCAACCCAACTCATATGTGCTTCTTTAGCCTTCTCTACAACATCAATAAGGTGAGCATTATCAATCATTGACACACCTGCATCAATACCCTTATACATATATACAACTGTATCCGTCAAGCCATCATCAATATTTTGTATAGTCTTTGCATACTCAACACTGTCCTTGGCATCTAGGCTGATTGCCTTTGTCATATTGGTAAGCTCTTCTGCATCTGTGCTACACTGCTCCATAGCTTTGTTTACTTCTGCTGTAGCATGTCTGATATTCTGCATTCTGCCGTTAATGTCTGCTACCGAGTCTGTAACAGTCTTTAACATACCAATATTTTCTCCAACAGTCTGACTAACATTATCTATCTTTTCACTCATCTGGTTAATAGATGTCAACGAACGCTCCATACTTTCATTACCAGTCTTTGATGCCTGATAAATCTTTTCAACGAACTCCTTCATATACTCCAGCTGAGCCTTAGTATCATCAGCAAGTGTTCTAACCTGGTCAGCAACTACCGCGAAGCCACGTCCCTGCTCACCTGCTCTTGCAGCCTCAATGGACGCATTCAATGACAAAAGATTTGTCTGAGCTGCAATTTTTTGAACACTTTCTACGATATCTTCAATACCTGCAACAAGCTTAACAAGTTCTTCCATATTCTCTTTTAGATTCTGTGAATCAGAGAGAACATCCTCTTTAAGCTCTTCTACCTGCTGTAATACATCACGGCTCTCATTATTTTTATCAGCCAAATTAGAAGACTGTGTTGCAAGATCCTGCAATGTATCTGTTGTGGCATCAATATTGTCATTAACCTGACTGATTGTAGCTGTAGTCTCTTCTACTACTGCCAAGTTTGATTCACTCAAATCAGAAAGTGAACCAGAGAACTTCATAAGCTCTGTAGACATATGAGCAAGCTTCACATCAAAGCTTGAAATAGTACTAACAGCTTCAAGCACCTGTCTTGATGACTCTGTCATTCTGTCACCCTGAGATACAAGTGTATCAATGGATACTAAAAGCTCCTGCATATCCTTATCCTTAAGTATAGGCTTAGCAGGCTTCTTTCCCGCAAGATAGTCCTTAACATATTCAGTCATTAAGACTGCTTCCTTGTTATTCTTTGCCATATTCAATTCCTCCTTAAGTTTACGCTCAAATACTATTTCTGTATTATAGCACAAAAAGAGAAATTTTTAAATATATTTAGTACTTTTTCTTTTTAATTCATCTCACCTTTTGCGTCATCGACGATATTGTTAAGCCAAATGCCTTTTTTTAGCAATATAAAGCCAATTATACATTTAATAATATCTGCCGCCTGACATATAAAATATATGGAAACAATTCCCAAATTTGTATGTCTGGAAAGGTAATACGCAATAGGTGCACTAATCGCCCATATAAATGCACTATCAAAAAGAAATGTTATAAATGTTTTTCCACCTGTTCTAATCGTAAAATATGCCGAATTCAAAAATGCCCATACCGGCATAAATATTCCACCAATTATAATAAATGATTTGGCTAAATCTCTCACTTCATCTGCAGTCCTATATATAAGTGGAAACAGTGGTGCAATAAGTATTGCCACTACTCCCAATGCAGCACAGCTTGCAACAGCTGCAAATATAAGCTTATTATCAGTATCCTTAGCTTCCTTCATTTTTCCAGCTCCAAGAAGCTGACCTATTATAATTGAAATAGCACTTCCTATGGAAATAAATATAATATTAAACAGATTTGTTAATGTGTTTGCAATGTTAACCGCCGTCACTACTGCCAAGCCTCTCTCCGAGTAACACTGAACAAGAAATGCCGTGCCTGTAGCCCAGAGAGCTTCGTTTAACATAAGTGGTGTCCCTTTTATGACAATACGACCCACAAGGTGCTTTGGTATATAAAAACTTCTAAAAGCTCCGATAATAAACTGATTATCAGCACTATGCCTGTGTGTCCATATAACAACTATTAAAAGCTCTATAAACTTTGCAATACATGTAGCTATGGCTGCTCCTACAACACCTAGTGCCGGTGCTCCCAAAAGTCCAAAAATAAGTACTGCATTTAAGCATACATTTATGATAACCGCTGTCACTCCTGCCACCATAGGTACTACAGTTTCTCCACGCTCACGCAATGTACTGGCATATGCCTGTGTGATAGCACTAGGTATCATTTGAATGAGCATTACCATCAAATACCCTTTGGCATAATAAAGTGTTTTTTCAATATCACCTGTCTCACTTCCCTCATTTAAGAATAGCGAGATGAGATTCTCTCCAAAAAACCAGAAAACACCCATAGCCAGAAGCGTAAATAAGGTGCACAGTATCAGTTTGAAACGGAAGGTGTATCGCACACCTTCCTCATCTCCTTTTCCATAAAACTGCGCACCAAATATTCCAGCTCCTGAAATCATACCGAAAATACTTATATTAAATACAAACATAAGCTGATTAACAATAGATACACCTGTCATCTGCTCTGTACTATCAAGCTCTACTCTACCTATCATTATATTGTCAATCATACTGACAAAATTGGTGATTCCATTCTGAAGAATTATAGGCAAAGCCACTGCCATAAGCATTCTATAAAATTTTTTATCTCCGATATATTTTCTCGCAAATGCCATAACTATTAGTCTTCGTCATCTCCAACAATCTCTTTGTACTCCTGCTCGTCAAGCCACTCGTCAAAGCGGTCTGCAACTATCTCGTACTCTTCATCTGTCTCAATGCTTGAAAGAGATGGATTCCCCTCCTCGTCCTCATCATAGCGATAGAGATAAACCTCACCATCATCACTAGAACCATCATCTGTCGGAAGAAGTGCGATGTAATCTCTCTCTCCTGCTTCAAAAATTGTTATAACTACACACTCAACATCAGAATCATCCTCAAGTGTAAGTGTTACGTACATTTCATCATCATTATTTAAATCTTTTCCTGCCATTTTTCTGTTTCCTTTCAAAAATATTTATTTGTCTGTCCAACCAGACTTTCATCGTAAGTGTAGCAAACTATTGCAAAAATATCAATCTATAGAAATTTCTATTTTTCTTCAGGCTTATATCCTGCCTCTATCATAAACCTTGAAGGTTCAACAGCCTTTCCATAGCGTTCGTTCACCGATAGAATATGAAGTCTCTCCTTCGCTCTAGTCATTGCCACATAGAAAAGACGCCTCTCCTCCTCTATATCCTCCTGCAAAAAAGCCTTTTTATACGGAATAATTCCCTCGTTTGCACCTAGTATTATTACAGCTCTATACTCTAGTCCCTTGGAGCTATGCATTGTAGATAAAGTGATTCCATCTGACTGTATTTTATTTTCCTGATTCTGACGTTTTATCTCCTGACTGTAGGCCTCCATATGGTCAAACCACTGCTCGTAAGTTTTGTAGTCTGCCGCTGACTCCTGAAGCTCATCTAACAATTCGTACAATTCTTCCGGCTTCATTCTTCTATAGTTTGCATACTCCAAAACATAATCATCATACCCAATGCCATGTCTTATATAATTTATAGCTTCGTAAGGAGTCATTCTAGTCAACCAGTCTATGTCATATTTAAGCCTTTCTATACGTTCTACCACATACACCTTATCGCTGTAATAATCCTTCAAATCCCAAAATGATACTTCCTCACTGTCAAAGGCATCTCTTGCTATGTACCTTTTAGGCCTGTTTATAATTTGGAGAAAATCAGCTCTCTTCCTGCTTCCTAATGCTATCTTTATATATGTGATAATATCTTTAGCGAGCCAATGCTCATATATATTTGGTATAACATCCTTCATAGAAAAAGGAATATTAAACTCAAGAAGCTTTTCCACTAACATTCGTGGATTTGTGTTTGTTCTAAAAAGCACAGCTATATCACTATAGCCATAACCAAGCTTTAGGTAATTTTCGATAATCTTTAATATGTATAGTGTCTCCTCTTTCTCGTTTTTCAAAGAGCGCATACTAACTTGTTCTCCCAAAACATTACCTGCCACTATCTCTTTTTCGAATCTCTTTTTGTTATTCTTTATTACCAAACTGGCACTTTTTACTATCTCCTTTGTGGAGCGATAATTGGTTCCAAGTAAAATCCGCTGTGCATCAGGATAATCCTTAGGAAAATTTAACATTATCTCCGGCTTTGCACCTCTGAATCTGTATATAGACTGATCATCATCTCCCACTATAAAAATATTATCCTCCGGACTGGCAAGCAACTTTATAACCTGGTACTGAACCATAGATATATCCTGAAACTCATCTATCAAAATATACTTATACTTATCCTGCCACATTTTTAATATATCCGGTCTTTTAGTAAGAAGCTCGTAACACATCACAAGCATATCATCAAAATCAACTACATTTTCACGTATAAGCCTGTCATTGTACATATTGTAGATTTTTCTAAACGTAGCCTCCGGACAGTTTTTTGAATAATAATTATTCAAATCTGTCATCTCTCCCTTTACCAGACTTATCTCTCCGATAATATCCTTAACAAAATCTCCTATATCATCAATATCCAGGTGAAGCTTTTCAACTATTTCCTTTATATACTCTGCCTTCTTTTCCTCGCGCAAAATATTGTCTCCACTATAATTATAGGCATACTTAAGTATCTTAAAGTATACTGCATGAAATGTACCAAAACTTACTGGGTAATACCTGCCTCCTACCAGACTTAAAAATCGATTTTTCATCTCCGTAGCAGCAGCTTTTGTGAAAGTTATTACAAGAATGTTAGATGGGTCTACCTTGTAGTCCTCTATTAATTTTTTTACTCTGTGAGTGATAACAGTAGTCTTTCCTGAACCTGGTCCCGCCAAAACCATCATAGGTCCCTTATAAAAATCAACTGCTTTAATCTGCGCCTCATTAAACGCCATAATCACACCAAGCCTTTCTATACTTCAACAGCTTATGTGTGATTCTACCACATTTCTCCCTCATCTTCAATTTTAATTGATTTCTTTGTTTTTCTATTGTATTATGTTATACATGTAATTTTATATATTTACGCAATAGAAAGGAAATGTTATGAGCACTAAAATCAGAACACGATTTGCACCAAGCCCTACAGGCAGAATGCATGTTGGAAACTTAAGAACAGCATTATATGAGTATTTAATTGCCAAGCATGAAGGCGGCGATTTCATTTTAAGAATAGAAGATACTGACCAGGAACGTCTTGTAGAAGGCGCTGTAGATATTATTTACCGCACAATGGACAAAACCGGTCTTCACCATGATGAAGGTCCAGACAAGGATAAAGGCTTTGGTCCATATGTTCAGAGTGAGCGTCAAGCAACAGGTATGTATCTTGATTATGCAAAGAAGCTCATCGACAAGGGTGAGGCTTACTACTGCTTCTGCACAAAGGAGCGTCTCGACTCTTTAAAAACTGCTGTAGAAGGCAGTGAAGAGGGTAAAGAAATCACTGTTTACGACAAGCACTGTCTCGGTCTTAGTAAAGAAGAGGTCGAAGCCAATCTGGCAGCAGGCATACCATATGTAGTAAGACAGAATGTTCCAAAAGAAGGTACAACCACCTTCCATGATGAAATATACGGTGATATCACTGTTGATAATGCGGAGCTTGACGACATGATATTGATTAAATCAGATGGCTTCCCAACATACAACTTTGCTAACGTAGTTGACGACCATTTAATGGAAATCTCACATGTTGTAAGAGGAAATGAGTACATTTCATCTTCACCAAAGTACCAGAGACTTTATGATGCATTTGGCTGGGAGTCTCCAAAATACGTTCATCTCCCACTCATTACAGATGAGAATCACAAGAAGCTAAGTAAGCGTAGCGGTCACTCTTCTTACGAAGACCTTATCGAGCAGGGATTTATCTCTGAGGCTGTTGTAAACTATATTGCACTTCTTGGCTGGAGTCCTGAGGATAACAACGAAATCTTCTCACTGGAGGAGCTTATAAAGATGTTTGATTACCGTCACATCAACAAATCTCCTTCTGTATTTGATATAGTTAAGCTCAGATGGATGAATAGTGAGTATATCAAGGCTATGGACAATGAGCGTTTCTACGAGTTGGCTATGCCATACATCAAAGAGGTTATCACAAAGGATTATGACCTTAAGAAGATTCTTGATCTCGTAAAGACACGTATCGAAGTACTTCCTGATATCAAGGACCATGTAGACTTCTTTGAGGAATTGCCTGACTATGATATTGCAATGTACACACACAAGAAGATGAAGACTGATTCTGCTATCTCACTTGAGGTATTGAAGGACCTTCTTCCTTTACTTGAGGCTACAGATGACTTTTCTGTAGATAACATTCACTCAATCGCTATGCAGTATGTAGCTGACAAGGGCATCAAGAACGGTACTGCTCTATGGCCACTTAGAACTGCTGTATCCGGCAAGCAGATGACACCGGGTGGCGCATTTGAAATCGCTGAGATACTTGGCAAGGATGAAAGCATTAGAAGAATCAAAATTGGTATTGAGAAACTTGAAAAAGCTTTAGGTTAAACCTAAAGCTTTTTTGCTACTAATCTTCCATCTTCCACATCTATGAGAATCGTGTCTCCCTCTCGTACTCCGTCACCAAGAATCACTCTAGCCGCAAGGGTTTCCACATTTTTTTGGAGATATCTTTTTAGAGGTCTAGCTCCATACATCGAATCATATCCGTGGTCCACTACATATTTTTTTGCCTCCAACGAAAGCTCTATGCTAAGCTGTCTATCCTCAAGCCTTCTATTTATATCCTTAATAAGAAGCTCTACTATTCCTGAAATGTTATCCTTTGTCAACGGCTTAAACATAATTATCTCATCAAGTCTGTTTAAAAATTCCGGTCTAAAGGATGATCTAAGCTGCTCCATTACAAGGCTTTCATTTTCTGGACGGATATTTCCCGCTTCATCTATTCCCTCCAAGAGATATGATGAGCCGATATTAGATGTCAAAATAATAATTGTATTCTTAAAATCAACTGTTCTACCCTGCGAATCAGTAATTCTTCCATCGTCAAGCACCTGAAGCAATACATTAAATACATCAGGATGAGCTTTCTCGATCTCATCAAAGAGAACCACCGAATATGGCTTCCTTCTTACTGCTTCTGTAAGCTGACCACCCTCATCATATCCAACGTATCCCGGAGGTGCTCCTACAAGTCTTGATACAGAATGCTTTTCCATATATTCAGACATATCTATACGAACCATATTAGCTTCATTATCAAAGAGATTCTCTGCCAGCGATTTAGCAAGCTCTGTCTTACCTACACCTGTTGGTCCAAGGAACAAGAATGAACCTATAGGTTTACTTGGGTCCTTAATTCCTGCCTTTGAGCGAATAATAGCCTCCGTAACCTTTTGAACTCCCTCATCCTGACCTACAACTCTTTTATGGAGCTCGTCGGCTAAGTTTAATGTCTTTTGCCGCTCAGATTCTGTAAGCTTCGTCACTGGTATACCTGTCCATCTGGAAATAATTTTGGCAATCTCCTCCTCTGTCACACTTTCATGTATCAAGGATAAATCTCTATCTTTAACCAGATTTTCTTCACTCTCCAACTGTTTTTGAAGCGCTGGCAATTTACCATATTGTATTTCTGCCACTTTTTCCAAATCGTAATTTCTCTGAGCAATTTTCATCTCATTTGTAACACTTTCAATCTCTTCACGAAGCTTGCTAAGCCTGTCTACTGAAGACTTTTCGTTCTCCCATTGAGCCTTCTTTGTATTAAACTCATCTCTAAGCTCCGCCAGCTCTTTCCCAAGTGTTTCTAATCTATCCTTGCTGAGAGTATCAGTTTCTTTTTTAAGTGCTGCCTCCTCTATCTCAAGCTGCATAACTTTTCTACGCATTTCATCAAGCTCTGTCGGCATCGAATCAAGCTCTGTCTTAATAAGTGCGCATGCCTCATCCACTAAATCAATAGCTTTATCAGGAAGAAATCTATCGGTAATATATCGGTTAGACAGCAATGCTGCCGATACCAGCGCCGAATCCGTTATCTTAACGCCATGAAATACTTCATATCTTTCTTTAAGACCTCTGAGAATAGATATTGTATCCTCTACTGTAGGCTCATCTACCATAACAGGCTGGAATCTTCTCTCCAAAGCAGGATCCTTCTCTATATATTTTCTATATTCATCCAAGGTTGTTGCACCTATACAGTGAAGCTCTCCTCTGGCAAGCATTGGTTTAAGCATATTTCCTGCATCCATTGCTCCCTCTGTCTTGCCTGCACCAACGATAGTGTGAAGCTCATCAATAAAGAGAATAATCTCACCTTCACTCTTCTTCACTTCATCAAGGACAGCTTTCAATCTCTCCTCAAATTCACCTCTATACTTGGCACCGGCAACTAACGCTCCCATATCAAGAGCGAAAATCTTCTTATCCTTAAGGCCCTCTGGTACATCGCCCTGTACAATACGCTGTGCAAGTCCCTCTACGGCCGCAGTCTTTCCTACACCAGGCTCACCAATAAGAACCGGATTATTTTTTGTCTTTCTCGATAATATACGAACGACATTTCTTATCTCGTTATCTCTGCCAATCACCGGGTCAAGTTTTTGATTTCTAGCCTTTTCCACCAAATCCGTACCATATTTTGTCAATGTATCATAGGTAGCTTCCGGGTTATCTGATGTAACCTTTTGATTGCCTCTTACAGTGGCTAATGCAGTCAAAAATCTCTCTCTAGTTATTCCATATTCACCAAAGAATTCTTTCATTGCCCTGTTTGGATTCTTAAGCAGTGAAAGAAATAAATGCTCTACCGAAACATACTCATCTCCCATGCCTTTTGCCTCATCCTCTGCTGTTACAAGAACTTTATTCAGGTCATTACTAATACGTAGGTCTCCACCCTGCACCTTTGGTTTCTTTTCAATATATTCCACTATTCTCTTTTTAAAATGAGAAACATTTATATCCATCTTTTCAATCATCCTGCCTATAAGGCCGTCCTGCTGATTAGTCAAGGCACAGACTAAATGTTCCTGGTCAATTTCCTGGTTACCATACTCATATGCGAGCTTTTCCAAGCTATTAATAGCTTCCATAGACTTCTGTGTAAACTTATTAATATTCATAATGTCCGCCTCCTTAATAATATTGCCCTAAAAATACGGTTGTGTAGGTATATTTTCCTTACACAACCGTAATATAGCATTTATTGTTAGCACTGTCAAGAGGTGAGTGCTAATCATTTTTTATAAAATTTGTATACCCAGTAATAGCAAGGGTTTGCGCGGTTTGATTTTGGTGATTTGGGGCCAAAATTGTGTTTTGACACCAATTTGACACCACCTTTTGAAATTTTGTGTTATTTAATAATTCCCTGCCATCAAATCCATCTTTGCAAACCTCTTTTTATTCTATCTCCACTAGCACTTCCCATTTACCATATCTCTTACCATTAACACGTCTAATATAATTCTTTTCCTGTAAGTTAATCATCCTATCCTTAACAGTTCTTTCAGACTTTTCTATACTTTTTGCAAGTTTCTTTTGCGTTATACTCGGATTTTCTTTCAATATTTTCATAATAGCTAATTCTTCCATAGTGCATTCCAAAGTGCAATTTTTGCACTTTGAAACCTCAATTTTTGCACTTTGAGATTCTGCCGCATCTTCCTCCACATAATCCACATGCATATACCTATTCTTCAACTCATACTTAGTACCCATAAGTAAATTGCTAAAAAATCTTTCCAAAAACTCAGTAGTAGCATGCACATTATTCTTTAAATCATTATAATTTGCTCTAACAAGCGCATTTCTAAAATACCATGAATGATGTTCAAAAGCATCATTATTAACATTGAATCCAAATGACTTCATATACTTTATCATAAACACAGCTGTTGCTCTTGTGTTACCTTCACAAAAAGGATGAATCTGCCATATATCGCAGGCAAATTTGGCAAGATGTTTAACTGACTGCTCCATTGATAAGCCTTCATACGAAAACTGTTTTTCAGTAGAAAAATCATAATCCAATGTATCTTTTATACTGTTATAAGGTGCATATATAACCGTATCACCTTTTAACACCCATTCTTTCTTTGTAATATTATATTTTCTAATCTTGCCTGCATGGTCAAATACTCCTTCAAATAATCTACGATGTATTGATATCCATTCTGCTGGTGAAAATTGAAATGCTTTCTCTCCCAGTAGTTTAGCTATTCTTGATGATACGATGTCCGCTTCTTTCGTTTCTTCTTCTACCGTGGTACGCTCGCCACGTTCTTCGTAATAACTTTCAATTCTCTTCTGTGCTTCATCTATACCTATCTTACCTTCGATATGTTGTTTCGCGGTATCTAATAAATATTCAGATGTCTTTAAACCATCAACCGCCTGCAAGCCAATAGCAGTCTTCCAAGCTTCACTTTTTTCAATCTGTTCAGGTTCGCCCTGTCTTATATATTCTTCCAGTTCAAACTGCCATCTCTTGTCCTCCGACATATTCACATATCCTTTCATTATCATTCAATATATATATGCACATATTTTACCACGAAGCTCCTATAATAACAAACAAAATCCATAACTCCACTTTAAAAATTCCTATCTATTCCCCAAATTTCTTTTTCCAACTTTTTTGAGGAATAGTTTATAGTATTCTCCTTGACACCATTTTTGACACCATTTTTCCAAATTTTGACGCCACCACACGCCACCACACAAAAACAACAAATGCCACCAACTGCCGTAAAATAGCCATTTACGACATTTGATGACACTTAACAAAATTCACGTTTAGGGCACAATAGGTGAGTGCTAATTCTTTATCGAATAATTATTCTTTGTCCTTAATCAGTACTTTTTATATATGTTTATCTGTGCCCAAATATATATATACATTATAATAAAATAAAACATTCTTATCGCTCCCAAAATACTTGCTACTCTTTCTTATATCTCAACTATAGCTTGTACATTTTAGAGCGTCAACAAATACTATTCGCCTTATTTTTACAAACCACACTAATGCTTTGTAAGTCCTTAAACTCTCATATTAATTTATTCTTTACTTTGCTTTTCTGCTCTATCTCTCATATAAACCAAGAAATTTCTATCCCACAATCCAACCACTTCATTATCGTTAGCAAGCTCCATTGCCTGTTTCGTAAAACGGCTGTTTGTCACAACTAAACACCTGTCGCAATTATAATGTTTCATTGCTGATATAGCTTCCTGCACTGCTTTAACCCCCACGGGTTTAGCGTATCTTTTACACTGAATTGCAAAGTTTTCCTCATTTCTATGAGCAATAATATCTGCACCAAAATCTCCAGTTGTCTTTGTCATTTCTAGAATTTCATATCCATTCCCTTCAAGAACTGCTGCTACAAATTCCTCAAACTGAGCACCTGTCATATTATCAATCTGCTCTAGAGTTCTATCTGCATTCTTCGGTGTCATCTTCATTTTTATGAGTATCCACCTGCAAAAGGAAAGAAGTATAATCAAAACACCTAATATTATAAGCACTGTAGATAATTCAATATTACTTAGAAACGAAGATATTGTCTTTCTGATTTCTTCCATTCATACTCTCCACATTATATCTTTAATAATTCAGAAATCTAGTTAGCTTCATTTTTAGTTTCCATCTTTGCTTCTCTCTTCGCCAATACAACTTTAAGAACTTGAAGTCCCAATATTACAATTCCGCCAATAATAAAGAATACCACATTAAATGTATCAAATGTCATAGCTGGCTTTGGATTATCCTTAAGGTTTGATGGTCCCATAACAATTGCATACAGAGAACCTAGCATCATACCAATAATACCATACATCGTAGCTGAACGGAACTTTTCAAGGACAATCTTAAGACCTTTAACAGTAGAAAAAATACCTGCCAAAACTCCAAATCCAAATATACAAAGTCCTACAAAATATGCGAAATCAAAGTGAAGTATTCCTCTAATTGCATCCATCACAGGCTGATAAAATCCAAATACAAGAAGTATTGTTGAGCCAGAAATACCTGGGAGCACCATTGCCGATATAGCAAACATAGCAGCAAAAAACAACAAGACGCCCGAAGCAAAACCAAATTCTCCCCAAACAAGACTAGAACTAGCTGTTCCTTTAGAAAAATATGTAAGACCTACTACAAGTGCCGCTCCCAATAATACCCATATAACATTATAATACTTACCCTTAAATGCATTTTTCTCTTCTGCCACAATAAGCGGAATAGCAAATATTACAAAGCCAAGGAAAAGGGAGCTAATCTCATATATATTTTCCTCAAATACTGCTGTAATAACAAGTGCAGCGGATGCCATACCCACTATCCAACCACTCATAAGCTTTACAAGAAAGATGATTGCCTTTTTTCTCTTTTCTTTATCCCTTGATACAATGTTATTTAAGGAACCTATAAAATCATCATAAAATCCTATTATAAAAGCAACTGTTCCACCAGAAACACCAGGAACACTGTCAGCAAGTGCCATTAAAAAGCCACCTACTATAACCAATATAGATAAAGTCATTTTAATCCTCCAAAAAAATATGTCTATTATACTTTTATTTAATTGATACTCATGTATTCTTCTATAACCTGGAACAATCTATCCATCTCTGCATCTGTTCCCACAGTTATTCTAAGATAATCTTTTATAAGCGGGTTGTCCCAGTGACGTACATAGACATCCTTTTCTCTTAAATACTTAAACATATCTGTCATATCATAATCTTTATGTGTTGCAAATATGAAGTTTGCCTTCGAATCAGGGTAAGTGAACCCAAGCTCTGTAAGTCGTTTTTTTGATGCTTCTCTTGTCGCAACAATCTTTGCTGTTGTCTTCTCGAAATATTCCTTATCCTTTACGGCTTCCACACCTGCCTGTATAGAAGGCATATTCATAGTGTAGGAATTTATAGAATATTTTACATCCTGCATAGCCTTTATAAGCTTCTTATTTCCAATGGCAAATCCTATTCTCATACCAGCCATTGAACGTGACTTGGAAAATGTCTGCACTACCAACATATTTTCATACTTGTCAATAAGCGATATTGCTGATTTACCACCAAAATCAATGTAAGCCTCATCAACGATTACCACTGAATCCTTGTTATGCTCCATAATATCCTCAACGAATGACAGCGGCTCGCATATAGATGTTGGCGCATTTGGATTCGGGAAGATAATTCCTCCATTTTCCTTATAATAATCAGATGGGTTTATTCTAAACTCTGAATCAACCGCTGGCGTCTCATATGGTATGCGATACAAATCTGCCCAAACAGGGTAGAATGAGTATGTAATATTAGGAAACAAGATTGGCTTATCAGAGTTAAAAAATGTAAGAAACGCATTAGCAATTACGTCATCTGAGCCAACTCCCACAAAAACCATATCATCTGATACACCATAAAATTCAGCCAACGCCCTAACTAAAGGACCTACTGTCTGGTCTGGATATAATCTAAATTCATCCGTATCCATATTCTTTATAACCGCTTCTACTGCAGGTGCTGGTGGATATGGACACTCGTTTGTGTTTAATTTAACCATATTAGGCTTCTTAGGCTGCTCGCCAGCCACATATGGCACTACCTTTCTGATATTCTTTTCCCATGCTCCCATGATTTCCTCCAAACCGGCCGGACTACTTTTACAATCGCCGGCACATATAACTACTTATTTAAGATTAAACTCCTTGGCGAGCTTTTCAAAGCTTGCAAGAGATCTTTCTATTGTTTCATAAGCCACACAATATGCTATTCTCACATATCCCGGACAGGCAAACGAACTACCTGGAACAATAAGGATATTGAACTCCTTTGCCTTATTGCAAAACTCTTTCTCATTAGCCACTGGAGACTTAACAAAAAGATAAAATGCTCCTTCAGGCTTGATACACTCAAATCCGTAGCTTGTAAGACTGCCATATAAAAGCTCTCTATTTCTATTGTAATACTCTATATCCGTCTTCTCGTCAATAACCTTTGCCACTGCTCTCTGCATAAGAGATGGTGCGTTAACGAAACCAAGAATTCTATTAGCAATACCTGCCGCCGCAAAAACATTCTTATAATCCGGCATTTCAGATGGAATAACAAGATATCCTATTCTCTCTCCCGGAAGAGAAAGCGACTTACTATAAGAATAACCTACAACAGTGTTTGCATAGTACTTTGTAAGATATGGAACCTCAACTCCATCATAAGCCAGCTCTCTATATGGCTCATCAGATATAAGATAAATTTCAGTGCCAAACTCATTTTGCTTGTCTTCCATAATCTTTGCGAGCTTCTTTATAATATCCTCTGAATAAACAACACCTGTAGGATTATTTGGATTATTAATGATGACTGCCTTTGTTTTTCTTGTGATTTTAGTAGCAAATTCATCGAGATTTGGCATAAATGTTTCAGTATTAGGTGACACTTCCACCAAAACTCCATCATAATTATTTACATAAGAACGGTACTCTAAGAAGTATGGTGCAAAAGCGATTACTTCATCACCAGGATTTATAAGTGTCTTTAAAATGACATTAAGACCTCCTGCTGCACCTACAGTCATTATAATATTATCCTTAGAAAATGCAGTATCAAATCTTCTATTTAAAGATTCAGCCACAATTTGTCTAACATCCTCATATCCGGAGTTACTCATATATCCATGAACAAATGTAGACTCTTCCTCGTCAAGAATCTCCTTAATAGCCTTATTAAGTCCTGCCGGTGCCGGAACATTAGGATTACCCAAGCTAAAATCGTACACATTCTCTGCTCCGTACTGAGCTGCAAGCTTCTTGCCCTCCTCAAACATCATACGGATTGCCGAGTTATTATTAACAAGTCCAACCATTTTTTCTGCTATCATTATTACTACCTAGCCTTTCTTCTTTTCTCTCTTAAAGTACTAAAGTCTATATAAATATACTACATTTTGAAGTTTCAGTCTATAGACATTTAATTAAAATAATATTATACTGACGTAAGAAAAATATATGGAGAATACTATGAAAATTTTAAATAAAATCTTTTTTACTCTAACAATAATATGGATGATTGTAATTTTTATATTTTCCGCTCAGTCCGGTGATACTTCAGGAAATATGAGCGGTGGACTGACTGATTTTATTGTTTCTATTATATATAGCGACTTTGAAGAATTTAGTCCCGAGACACAGATAGAAATTCTCGACACCTTTCACTATATTATAAGAAAGGGTGCTCATTTTACAGAATTTGCTATCCTCGGCTTGCTTTCCCTGTTGACCATTCTTACTAGAATTTACTCAAAAAATGATGCTTCTTTCTCAAATAATAATAAGCATAACCTTCTAAAATCCGGCATAATATCCTTTGTTTTTTCTGCATTTTATGCCATAACAGATGAAGTACATCAAAACTTCGTCTCTGACAGAGCTCCCGCAATAAAAGATGTCCTTATTGACAGTTCCGGCGCTTTGGCAGGTATATTATTTACATCATTAATGTTCTATCTATTTTATATAAAAAAAGACAAAAAGAGGACTGATACATAAAAATGCATCAGTCCATATATTTTGCTGTTCTTAAAATCCTTTGATTCTTATTCTCTGTTCTTCAGTAATAAACTGGTCAATAAGCGGTGTCGACATCATCGTACATCCATATAACACCCTATGCTCTGACTCTACAATACGAGCCACTGTAGCCGAGATAGTATAGTTGTTATTTCTAGCAGAGAAACCCAAATTAACCTTCTGTCCAATAGAAAAGCCCTTGCCCATCTTGTCCATATAGAAAGCAATACCACCATTTGAAATATCATGGATAATAATATCTCCATATCCTAGGATACTTCCTTTTATATCAAGTGGAAGTCTGTAATTATGTCTTCTATTATACTCTCTAGAATCCTCTAGCGACCTAACAAGAACATATGGCTTTCCATTTAAGAGCGCGTTACTAATAGCTATATTCTTCCAAATAAGCGGCTTTCCATCCTGCTGTATATATATCAAATTAACAACATTGCTATTGTTTTTAAAAGACAAACTCTTCCCGTCAACAATAACCGGATAAAGCACAAGACCACTCTTTGAAACCTGTGCAATCTCTGCCTCTACATATAATTTTTCCTTTCCAACCGAAAACTCAAGTTGGATTTCGCTTTCATTAGTCAACTGGTTAAGCTTCATAACCTCACAAATACCTTTCGAGTATAATTTCTCTGCACGTGTCGTTACTTACTTAGATTATACTCGATTTTGACAATATTTTCAAGCTATTTTAATCAAAGTTACTTAACAAAATATTTCTCCAATATACTTGAATATTCGACTGGGATAAAATAACAACTTACTGAATGTTTCTTTGGTGAACCATCTGCTCTCCTTTGATCAGGTGAAATATATGTTGTTATCACCCATTGACCATTCACCTTCCCCATATATCCCTTATAATTTGTTGCCACAGGACAATTTTCATATGCAAAATACACTTCTTTCATTTGCTGATTTTCTGTAATCGCATAAATTCCTTCTGTTACATATTTAAATGAAGTAACTTTTTGTTCATCTATTTCTGAAAGTGCAGCTAAAAATTCTTGATCACATATATAGTTATCAGCCCAACAAACACTTGTCACTTTGCCGCTTGTAGGAATGACATACTGATCTGCAACATAAAGCTGTTGGTCTAAAAAAGAACGCACAACTACAAAATTATGAGACGGGTCCTCCTCTACTTCATTTATATCCCATCTACCATCTTCACTCTTCGCTATAGTTCTTCCTTCTGTATATTCTCCACTAATAGTTGAATATGTCTTTCCTTGCCAAGTCATATCCTCTATTCCTATCACAGCCGAACGATCTGTTATAAAAAATCCAGCTTTCCACAGCACAAACATAACTCCAACTGCAATTAAGGAAAACAGGCATATAGATTGAATTCTTTTTTTGAATTATTCTTCATATGTAGCCCCCATTTATCTCTCTATAATCACACCTCTAAATACTTGCTACTGGTAATTAAGTACTTTAACTTTCTTTTTCAAATACCGCTGTCCCAAGCTCATATGGATGGTCAATAAACAGCACGTCCTTAGAAGAACTTTTATATCGCAATAATTTAAATATAATTAACAAATCGCCACCGCCACCTATAATCATTAACACTGCCAATAAAAATAAGATAGATGAATCACTAAACACAGCAATCACACCTGGTAAGAATCCAAGAATGATTGTAGGCATTAGAGCTCCAATGATAATTTGCTTCTTTTTCATAGGTTGATTGCAACTGCAATATGGAGTTAAGTATTCTGCAATAAATCCGAAAGAGATTGTTTTCCAACCATTTTCCACAAAGAAAGCCCATGTAATTCCATGAATAAGTTCATGAATCACAATGGATATAAAAAATAGCACAAAAGAAATTAATAAAATCCCATCATCTAATAACAATTCATGTCCCATTCCAAAATACAATACAAATAAAGGTACTATAAAAGGCAGTGCTGCAACAATAGCAAACACATTACCAGCCAACACACTCATCGTAATATGATTTGGCTTATATCCTTCTGAAACTAGCCTTTCTGTAAGTTTTTCAAACTCTTCTTTTCTTTTTAATTCCCCTTTGCTCAACTTACGCTCTTTTGACTTCTTTTCTTTCATAATTCTCCCCTTACAAATTCACTCTCTATCTCCATTTTGGAGTGTAAAATTCATATATATTTTAGCACAGCCAAATCAGTATGTAAAATATCATACTTTATTTTCTGTCAGATTTTTCTACATATATTTACAAATCAGTCATACTAACTGATATATTCTTTTTATATAAAAATGCAGTAATTCCAACGAAAACAGCGCATATTGCAGCTTTTATAATATCAGAATATTCTGTCGGAGCCAGAATCACCGGTATTACACATATGAACACTATTACAAATCCACCTATACCCCCGATAAAAGCTGACGTGCTCTGCTTAACAACAGACACTTCATTTTCCCAAGTAAATAACGGAAATTTCAAATTGACTGTTACACCAAATACACATGTAAATAAAACCATAATCGTAGGTATTGCAAGCTGCCACACAAGCTCCATCAAACTTGGTCTAAGAGCTATGGTTAAAAGTACCTCAGATACCATCAAAAATGGAAGAATCACGCTGAAACTAAGTAATATTTTACTATCTATTATATCTTTGGTTTTTATTGGCAAGCTCTTTACTATCCACCATTCTTTTCCTTCCATAGATATAGATACACAGCTTGGCACCATAATACATAAAATCCCCGCCAGTACAAATGGAACAAATCCCTTTATATCAATAGGAATTCCAAGTTTTTCCTGTAACGTATCTATTCCAATGACTAGCATAGTCACTGATAGCACTAATGACATAACGGGACCCATAATAGAGTTTGTAACATAAACCCCAGAGGAAAAGAATCTTTTCATCTCTTTTTTATACAACGCTTTCAAAACAGAATTCTTTTTAAGACTTTCCATCTGATAATCGTGTCTGGCAATAGTGCTGTGTAAGCCTCTGTTAATCCAACGGAAATTTGCAGAAACAAACAATATTACAATCACATATAATACCAGTTCTACCACAACACATAAGATACATGTAAAATAATCTCCATTAATCATAGCATCTCCCATCCATACAGCCGGTGGGTATATGCCTTCAATCACTTGGCGCACAGTCTCAAGGAGGCTATATATCATATCCTCACTTATACTTCCTTCCATCTGTGACATATCAGCAGTTCCGAGAATAATTAACAAAAATAAGCCAACAGATAGGCCAGCACTGACGATACCCTTATGTCTCATCCTTGAAGATATTGCTGTAATCAATGCTCCTATAAGCGTTGCTATAGTAATTGGTACAAGTGGTACAAATAAAACCACAAGAAATCCTATTAAATAAAAGGATATATCCGGTGTTTCCAGTACACCATAAACAGCTCCACCTACTATCATAATGAGACAGGATATAATCAAATTTTCTACATACATCCTAAGAAATCTACTTATAACTATAGCAGTCTGAGACAATGGTAATGAGCATAATATTTCATATGAATTCTTTTGAAAGATAACTCCCCCTGCCTTAAAAATTGAAAAGAACAATGCAAACACACTACACAGCATAATAAGATATGTTGGTATAATATCTGACATCCCCATATATGCATACCCATAAACAGTTCCCCCAATATATGTGCAAAGCATAAAACCAACAGCAACATACAGAAGTGCCATAAATCTGGATTTTTTCTTTGCATTTTTATCCTTCGAATAGCGGTATACATTAATGCCATACAAATTCATAAGCTGAAGCTTTGTAAGGGTTTTAATCTGCTTTAGCATCACAAGCCACCTCCATAAAAATGGATTCCAATGTTTTCCCTTGCTTAACAATATCATCCATCATCCCTGATGCAATAAGTGTTCCATCTTTAATTATAGCCACTTTATTACATAGCTTTTCTGCAACATCAAGAACATGTGTAGAAAAGAAAATCGCTCCGCCTGCCTGGCACAATTCTTTCATAATACCTTTAAGAACAACAGCCGCCTTTGGATCAAGACCTACAAATGGCTCATCCAAAATCAATATTTTAGGGTTATGTACAAGTGCTGACACAATTGCAAGCTTCTGCTTCATACCGTGAGAATACGAGGAAATCAAATCTCCCAACGAATCAATAAACTCAAATTCTCCTGCATATTTCTCAATTCTCATTTCTCTGTCAGCAGCAGACACTTCAAAAATATCAGCTATAAAATTTAGATATTGTATGCCCGTCATATACTCATACAAGTCTGGATTGTCAGGAATATATGCTATCTCTTTCTTACACAAAAGTGGATTTTCTTTTATAGAAGTACCATTTATATAGATTTCCCCCTTATCAAATCCATGAATACCCACAACACATTTAAGTGTCGTAGTCTTTCCAGCACCATTATGTCCAATAAAAGCGTATATGTCACCAGATTCAATTGCGAGACTAATATCTACAACACCCTTATTACTTCCTTTGTACTGTTTTGTTAAACCTTTAATTCTTAACATTTTCATCCTCCATAGCTTTTTATTATATTACATTATAAACTATTTATGCTATTTTGGATATATTTTTTACCACTTAGAAAACATTCAGCTTTTATTTACATACCATCCAGCCTGCGTGTTAAACATCTGCGCATATAATCCATTTCTCTCCATCAGCTGGTTGTGAGAGCCTATCTCTTGTATCGTTCTCTCTCCAAGCACAACTATTCTGTCGCAGAATTTGCACGATGACATCCTATGCGAAATATATATCGCAGTCTTATCTTTTACCAACTGATGAAATCTATTATATATTTCAAATTCTGCAACCGGGTCAAGAGCTGCAGTAGGTTCATCAAGAATAACTATCGGTGCATTATGATACAGCGCTCTTGCTATGGCAACCTTTTGCCCTTGTCCACCTGATGGCTCTACACCTTGTGTATCATAGTCTTTAGACAAAATAGTATCTCCCTTTTTCTCTAAACTATTCACCCAGTCTGTTATCCCGCTGACATCATATATGGAAACTAAATTCCTTTCATCGCTTTCGTCCCTATTTTCGATAACTTTTTCCACATCACTATTCTCTATGCCTAGCCTTATATTCTCATCAAGGCTATATCCAAACAGCTTAAAATCCTGAAATACCACAGCCAACAATTTTATATATTCTTCATAGGAATACTCATTTATATTTCTTCCATTTATGAGTATCTCACCTTCTGTTACCTGATATAATCTACATATCAGCTTAACAAGAGTCGACTTTCCTGCTCCATTTAAACCTACAATAGATAAACGTTCTCCCTTATGTATCGTAAGATTTATATCTTGCAACACATAATTTTCTGCTCCTGGATACTTAAATGCTACATTCTTAAATTGAATCTCATCAAAATCGCCTCTTTCAATCCCTTGACTTCCAATCTTCATCTCATCATCCAGCTTCATAAAGTCGATAAATGCACTCATAAAATTGCACTTCATTACAAGCTGCTGCGAATTGTTAATAATAGGAAGAAGACACCCATTCGAAAATGTCTCTATAGCTGTAATACACATAACAAACTCAGCAATGCTTATTATTCCTTCAATAGCCATTATTCCAAGAAAACAATATGCAAACCCATAGCTTAATGCCGATGCGATAGCACTAGGCGCTCCCCATTTGAATTGCTTAATAGCGCACTCGTTGTCCATCTTATTCAAAGCTTTGGCATTTTCTAGGGCTTTTCTCTCAACAAGGTCCGTCCCATCATATAATCTTAGCTCCTTGGCATACTCACGATACGTAATCTTTGTATATATGTAGGAATAGAATTTATTTATAGCAGGCGTTTTCTCGAATACTTCTTGAGAAGCACGGTTGATTTTAGATGTGCAAAACGCACTAATAAATACTGCTATGATTGAAACCAATAGTATCCAGTATGACACATTTACTATAATATATGCCACACCTAAAAATGTAATAACACTTGCGCAAATTCCAGTCACACAATCAGTAAGACCTTTTATACCACCAGAATACCACGCCATACCCGTTTCTGCCTTTTGTTCCGCTTCAATAGAACTATCCTTCTCTGTATTTTCAAATCTCATATTCATAGCTTTTTTCGATATCATCATATCAAAAATTCTGCCAAACCAGTCCTCTTGTTTGTTCCTTTTTTCCTGTAATATACGGATGATAACCGATACGCAAAAATTACCCATCACAATAACTGCTACATATAGTAATATTTTCTCCAACTTCTGTTCTCCCATCAGTTCATCAATCACAAATTTAGGAAATATAATATTGATGAATGGTGCCAAAGATGTCATAATTATGCATAAAGCAATAACTATAGGATAACTCCTTCTCTCATCAGTTGCCTTTTTATAAAAATATCCACACACTTTTAAGCACTTCGATACTTTTTTTCTAAACTGCTTCATTACTTTGCCCCTCCCTATAGTAATTTGCCTGCATTTCAAACATCTTAGCATATCCACTATCATTACTCATAAGCTCATTATGGCTGCCATACTCTACAATCTCTCCATCATTAAACATAGCAATAACATCACAAAATCTAGTACTTGCCAGCCTGTGTGAAATGTAAATTGCCATTTTACCACTTACCAGTTTGTCAAAATCCTCATACATTTTACTTTCAGCTATTGCATCCAATGCCGCCGTAGGCTCGTCAAGCACTACTATTGGCGCATCCTTATACAATGCTCTTGCCAAAGCCAGCTTTTGCATTTCGCCTCCTGACAAAATAACTCCATCATTATGTAATATTTTTAAAATATTTGTATCCACTCCATTTGTCCACTCATCAAGCTTATTTCCAAGGCCTGCCTTGCGAACGCACTGATTTACAAGCTCTTTATCTGTCATGTCCGCCGACTTCATAGACACATTCTCTGCTAAAGAAAATGCATAGCACTCCATATCCTGAAACACCGGAGCAAACAGCTCATAATAACTTTTTGTGTTATAGTTTTTTATATCCACTCCATTTAGCAATATACGCCCATTTGTCGGCTCATATAGCTTCATCAAAAGTTTTACAAATGTTGTTTTTCCTGCCCCATTTAAGCCTACAACTGCCAACTTCTGCTTTGGTGTAATGGTAAGATTTATATTTTTTAGTACCAGCTTATCAGTTCCTGGATAAGAAAATGAAACATTATCGAATCTTATCTCGTAATCCCTACTCCGCTTAATATCCACCCCCGAAGTCTCTTGCTCGTCAATAAATTCATTTAATGTTCGATAATCATTAACTTCTCTATTACATTGTCTCATCTTAGCGTATATGCTCATTACATTATGAAATGTTCCTGCAAATTGACGCACACAGCCAACATAAAGCGTAAAATCACTTATTATAAGTCTTTTATTCAACATACCAAATACAAGTCCTATGTACATGACTCCTTCTCTTAGCATATCCAGTATCCCTGTAAAAATGCCACTTCTAAGCCAGACATTTCTCGCCTTGCACACATTTGAATGTAACTCCTTATGCAAATCTTTTTGTGTACCTAATAGTTTTTGCTGCACATTATATAATCGTATATCCTTACCATAAGAAAAATCTCTGCTGATTCTATTAAAATAATCCTTTTTCCTATTTTTATGCGATACACTATCGTTAGTTAAATACTTGTCTTTCTTTGCAGCTTTATCTATAGAAAAATAAGACAGGATACCAAATATAATCACCACAAATATCATATATATATTCATACTACCCAGAATCACCATAGCAATAATACATGTAAACACATCCGAACATATCACTATGGTAAAACGAATAATTCCTTCAATACCAGTTTCTACCCAACTTGTTGCTTTTCTAGACTTTTCTATAACATCTAATATTTCCTTACATTCCAAATTCTCATAAAACATGCCTATATGCTTCTTATTTCGCTGCAACATAAACATAGGACGAACATATAAAGCTCCCGGTTCCTTTCCAAAGTTCACCGCGTTCTGCCCCAGCATAAATAAAAAATTTAAAGTAGACAATATTAAAACCATCTTAATAAGATAATCACCTGATATACCATCACAAATAAACTCAATAATGTATTTACTTAAAAACAGTCCCACAAACCTGCTGCCAACAGTACTTATAAGAGACACAAACAGCAATACAATCATATATGGCTTGTGTTTTGCTACTCCCTTATACACATAGAAAATGTTATTTATCAGATTATATTTTTTCTGTTTCACGGCATTCATTTTATGTTAACCTCCATTCTTGTTGTCATATAATTGATAATATTTTTGATTGTATTAACATTATAGCTACGGCTTACTTTCATTCCAATAACGGCATAAACGAAAAAAGTTCGCCCTAAAGGCGAACTAATCTTCCACATTTATTTTATTCCAGACCATATAATTGATGCAGTCCCCATAACAGCTCTGTAATTCCAGTCAAACTCCTTTTTAAAGCTTGTCTGAAACATTGCCACAAAATCTTCTTCTCTATCTACTAAAAACATACAGGTTCCAGCACCCTCATGATAAATTGTATTTTCTGACAGCATCTTATCCAAATCTACTTTCTTTGAATAAATTGGAACTCCTGCACCGTACATTATCGGTCTATTTTTTCCATATGTATGGTCATTAACCTTCTCTCCCAACAAATTTGTCCAAAGATATTCCAGCGCATTCCTTCCTATTACACGCTTTCCATTATAATAACCATCCCTCAAAAGCATCTTTCCAAAATGTATCATCTCACTGCAATTTGACATCTGACCTCCTGCTGTTTCTGGAATTCCATCATATGTAGGATATGTAGCTTTTGCCAGCTCTTTCCATCCGCTTTTTTTGGCATTACTTAACAGCTGTAAGTCTGTCTCGTTGGCAATATTGTATCTTGCAACTAATTCCTCAGTCCCCTGCCATCTCCAATGAGTTTTATTCATTTCACAAGGAACAAAAATACTGTCCCTAATATAATCCTCTGCCTTCATTCCCGTAGCTCTTTCTATTATTTCACCTAGTACAGAATATCCTATAATAGAATAAAGCCACTTTTCCCCTGGTTTAGCGTGAAGTCCAGCTCTTACAACAGCATTCAACCATGAATCCTTTGGATTCTTTTCATCTATAAAATCAGACCAGCTTCTATCATCACCAACAACAGTCCCCTCCAATGCACATATCCCAGAAGTATGTGTAAGTAACTGCATAATGGTAATATCCTTAAACCCATCTACGTCAAACTCTGCAATCCATTCTCTAACAGGTTGACCCAAATATAATATACCATCCTCCATCAATTTCAATATAGCAACAGCTGTGAAAATTTTTCCAACAGACTGTAACTCAAATAGTGTATCCGGTAAGAACTTACTTCTTCCCTGCCACTCTTCTGCCATATTACCAACTGCTGCGTTGGCAAACACCTTACCATTCTTCCATAGGCAATAGCTTCCTGACCATATAAGCCCATCATCCATAAGACCTTGGATATGCTTATTAAGCATATCCAGACGACTGGCGTCATACCCCACCTCAAAAGGCGTTGCATCAATATTTCCATATACAACTGTAGGCTTTAGTTTTATTATCTCTTTCCATTTCATATGTATCTTCCTTAATTGTAGCCATATACAAAATATATGCCTGATGTCTTCACAGCTATAGATGAATCCAAATCAAAATACTCTTTTGACCTTTTATAATAATCCATGTACTCGCTTGCTTTTTGGTAGCTCACTCCACGATCAGTAAAATAATTTGTTCCTCTTAAATAAGTTTCCTCATTCTCATAAACATATCTAAATATATCATTCAAATTCTTTTTATCTTTATCTTGCGGCTCATATATCTGCACCATATCACTGATTCTTGCTTGAATACCCTTCAACCCAATTTTCTTTAACAGATATGGAAGCTTTGTTCCCATTCTGTAATCTCTTTCATGATGAGCCATTTCATATTCCCAAACAGGTGCAAAATCAGGGCATTTCACTCCATTCTCTTCCTTTTCCAGTCCCGAAAAATACCCTGACTGCTCAACCAGATAATTTGCATCTATAAGTAGCAACATTCCCCCTGGTTTTAATGACTGCCTCATCTTTTCGATCAGTATCTCAGGACTTTGAAAATACGATACTAGGAACAGACCTACAACCAAATCATACTTTTTATCAGGAATATAGTCATATATATTTTCCTTAATAAATTTATGAGAATATGGTGTCTGTGCAAAATAGCCTTTTGCCTCAGCTATCTGCCCTTCATCCAGTTCAAGTCCTGTATAACTACTACCCCTTGGAAGCAACGGCAAAAACTTCATCCCAAGATATCCATATCCACAGCCAAAGTCCAATATTTCAACGGGGTTATTCCATTTCCATACATTTTTAACTAGAAATTCAAAGTAATCATCATTCCAATACAATTGCTTCCATATCTTAGTCAGCTCACGACTATTATTCCAATACTGGGCACTATCAAACTTGCGCAAACCTGCATTTTTCTCTATCGGTTCCAACCCTAAGACAACATCTGTACTTACATCAAATATTTCAGCCAGTTTAGGAATATGAGTAATATCTGGCAAATTCACACCATTTTCCCACTTGCTGACAGTCTGAAATGAAACCTGAAGCTTGTCAGCTAGCTCCTTCTGAGTCATATTCTGTTGTTCGCGAAGCTCTTTTATAAATAATTTCATTTCACACCACCTTACTTACAATATTTCTTATACTAATATTACAATTACTTCCTGCGTTTTGTCACTAGTATAATTTTTTATTTTATTCTTCCGTCAGCATCTTCACTGGCTCTACTTTTCGTATTCTTGATGATACGACCATAGCAACTACCCATGCCACAAGCGTTATACCTATTACTGTACCAACGAGATATATCATAGATAAATGCACATCACATTTTTCTATACCGCAGAATGATAAACACAGTCTTGACAATGGACTTGCTCCAAATACCGATAAAACAGAACCTGCTATTGCTCCTGTGAAAATAACAGGAAGATTTGACATTGTTGCCTGCACCATAAGATTTTTCGTGGTATATCCAATAGCTTTGTATATACCATTATTTTTCTTATCACTGACAATCTTTGACCTGATAAGCAGGAATACCACCAAAAATACTACAACTATTGTCATTCCCACAAACAATATGCATATCATTTCCATAGTCATACTGACTATTCCCAATGCCTCATCTGCCAGCTTTTCTGATTCAGCCACCTGAATGCCTGGGTAATGCTCATCCATTAGATTCTTTATATCATCAAAACCATATCCTTTTGCTGCATAGATATATATCTGTAATGTATTTACGCTATCAAGAGAATTCAATCTCTTTACTCCCTCATAGTTTAGCATAATCTTCTGGCCCATGTTATTTATCATCTGGTGGATACCGGATACTACAAATGGCATACTCTCACCATCGCCTTGAAGATAAATCACATCTCCTACATTTGCATCAAAATAATCTCTTACAACTGTCGAAATAACAACCTCGTTATCGTATTTTGGCAAACTGCCGTCTATAACCATTATATTTTCAACCTTTTCTGGTTCCTTCCATACATCAGCTGTAATAGTTTTACTCTTGTCCCCACTGGATACGACAGTATCAATAGAGGCAAAATATTCCACTTTTTCTACTATATCCCAAGTTTCTATAAATTCACCCATTTCATCTGGATTCTCACCGGAAGTGACAGCTGTGCCAAGCTCCGAACCAACCATCTTGAGCATAAAATCTTTATTCAAAGAAAAGTTCTCATACATACAAAAGCCTATACAACTAGCAAAGCTAAGTATGGCAACTATGATAAAAATACCCATATTTTTGAATTTTGCTCCAAAAATATATTTCATTCCCACAGCTACATTTAACGGCATACGTGTCTTATGTAAAGGAATAACATTTTTCTTAAAATTATGTGTGTGTATGCCGCCACGAAGGGCGTCTAAAACATTAATATGCTTATATGTTCTACTGTTGATATATGTTATAGCGATGACAATTAACATAACGATTGCAAATGTTATGGCTCCATACATAACATCAAATCCAACATTATATCGAAGCCCCATCATCATAGCCTGAATATTACCTACTACACCCTGTCCACAAATGCTTAATACCAATCCAATAGCTGTTCCTATTGCACCTATTAGACCCATCTCCATAAGTGTAGCACTTCTAAGCTTAGATGACGTATATCCGCACGCCTGCAATATACCAATATTTTTAAGATTGTCCTCTATAAAATTCTTAACACTGAATCTCATAATGATAAGGGCTATAAGTATAAGCACAACAGAAAATACCAGTACGATACCCATAAGTATATTAGGCATCATCATTACTCCACCCTTCATACTATCGCCCAGTATACCTATAATACTGTCCTTATCTCTTCCTGCCATTTTCTCTATGAATTCATTTGTATACTCATCTATATCTGTGCCATCTTCAAGTACCGCTCTACATTCCACATATTGAAATTTCTCTTCCAGGCTACTGGCGCTTATTATTCTCTCCATATACTCTTCAGTTATATATATACGATAAATTGAGATATTTAGAGATGTAGCAAATAGCGGGTCCTCTGTAAAGCCCATTATCTCAAATGAATATGTCTCACCACTTATATCCAGACAGAATTCATCACCAATTTCGTAGTCCTCACCCACACTGATACTGTATGGAAGAATAATGGAGTTATTCTTCATCTCTGCCTGTTCATAAAGATTCAGCTTATTAATAGTTCTCTCTTCCTCTATAGTGCTAATTGCAAATATGAAATCCTGCTTCTCAGAGTTTCTTTCCCCGTAGTATTCCACTGCCGGCATATAGATTATCGGCGACATCTCATAAGCTTCTATCATATCCATAGATTCCCATATATCCTCTGCTATAAGTGCGCCTTCTGCACTTGTAAAATACGTATGGTCTGCAGTATTACAGGCATCTGACACATTTTCGACAACTGTTGTTCCATTGCTTAACACAGATGTACTTACATATAAAAGCAAGGTAGACAGTGCTATCAAAAGTATAATAACTGCCACATCACTCTTTTTCTTCTTCATATTATGTTTTGCTATAAAAAATGAAGTGTACATAATTACCACCCCATTTCCTGAAGGAATGCTTTAAGCTTTTCATGCCTCTCCCTGTCACCACTTACATACTTACCAAGCTGCAATTCCCCCATGATAACGCCGTCATTAAGATATAGTATACGATTACCTCTTCTGGCCGATTTCATATCGTGAGTAACCATAACAATTGTCTGACCCTCATTATTAAAATCTGTAAGTATATTAAGTACATTTTCAGTATTCTTTGAATTCAAAGCTCCTGTTGGCTCATCAGCAAAAACGATATCCGGGCTATTTATGACTCCTCTGACAACTGCTGCCCTCTGCTGTTCACCTCCGGATAACTGTGTAGGAAACTTATTAAAACAGCTTTCCTCTAATCCAACCCTTTTAAGGAGGGACTTAGCTCTCTCAGCAATAGCCTTTCTATCCTTTGATACAAGAAGACCACTTACCATAATATTATCAAGGATACTCATAGTATCATTTAAGTAATTGTGCTGAAATACAAAACCACAATGCTTTCTTCTAAATAATGCAAGCTTGTCGTTATTATACTTTGAAATCTCCTCACCTTCATATGCAATACTGCCAAGTGTTGGTCTGTCCATGCCTGAAAGAGCATATAAAAGGGTACTCTTTCCTGAACCAGAATTACCCATTACTACAGTAAAATCGCCCTTATTTACTGTAAGGTTGAGATTTTTTAATACATGCTGTTGTGTATTTTCGTTTGAAAATGTTTTACATAAATCTTTTGCTACAAGAATTTCGCTCATAAATTTTATCCCTTTCATTTTACATAATTATTCAGAGTACATTTAACCGCACTGCTTTTATCTGACTACTTCTCTGAACAATTACATAATACACAACTAAAATCAAAAAGTCTTTTCCTGTTCCTTGTCAGTTTCTTAACTAATTCTTAATTATGATCCTTGGCTTAAGCTATACTTTTCTCAAAAACAGCTCTACTACAAAGCCATTATCATTATAATACGTCATTTCTCCGCCCATCTGATTTATAAAGCTCTTTGATAAATAAAGACCTATACCCGAACCAGACTTTCCTTTTGCATTTGAACCGCGATAGAATTTCTCTGCTACAAGAGCCATCTCTTCGTCAGGTACGCCCTTACCATTATCACGAATTGTTATACGTATTCCTTCGTTTTCCTGCTTAAATAAAACATGTATATCCGTGCCTGCGTATTTGTATGAATTGTTGATGATGTTATCAACAACCTGCTTCATACGAAGCTTATCCATGTATATAAGACACTGTGGAATCTCATTGTCCATAATAATGTTTCCATAATATTTTAAATCACCGAACATCTCCGGAATAGTAAGCGAGCTTTCCTCAATTGCTTCCACCTTCAATGCCTGTAATTCTTCCATGGTTGCATGGAACATATTCCCCACAAGCTGGTCAATCATATCAGCTTTATTTAAAATAACATTTATTTTTTCTTTAGTATTCTCATTTTGCTCAGTTACCTGCATAACCTCACAGGTTGCTTTAATGGTCGAAACAGGTGTCTTTATATCATGAGAGAGCTCTGCCACAAGCTCCTTCTTGCTGATATTTGCCTGATACTCCCTCTCCCTTGCAGCTTTAAGCTCCTCACGCATAATATCAAAACTCTCTGTAAATGCACCAAACATATTTCTTTTTTCCATAGGAAGCCTGAAATCAAGATTTCCCTTGGCTATCTCTGTACTAAATTTATTAAGAACACGAAATGGTCGTATAAATTTAAAATATATAACAGCGAGAAGAATATAACCTGACAATGCTACTATGCCCACTAATATCAGCGTAGCATCACTTCTCTCCTGATTTATCTGCTCGTAACGATTCTTGGACATCTCCCAAACTATCTTGCCCGCAAGCCCATCCTCAGAAAAATAATCAAAAACAACAGCTCCATCACTTATAAATGTGTTAAGCCGCTGTTGATAGTCACCGTCTGTTATAAACAGAATACTACAGTTATACTTTTCTTCTATGCTTTCTATATCCTCTTTTGTTGTCGTAAGCTGTACCAATTCACTCTCTATCTGCTTTAACTGTCTGTTATAATAGACCATGTCCACTTGGAAATCATTTTCCTTTGTGAGCCCCAAATACATAATACTTATAAGCAATGCCACCACCAAGGTGTAACCTACGACTATATATCTCATTTTCATATGTCTCTCCTAATGCTTCAAGCATTTTTACATTCTTATTTAAACTCATTGTTGAAGATATGTCTTATTCTAGTTTAGCTCCAGAATATATCCTGTCCCCCATATAGTTTTAATAAGCTTAGGTTCATTAGGATTTTCTTCTAGCTTTTCACGCAGCTTTCTTATATGTACGTTGAGAGTTCCATCACTAAAGTACGCATCTCCCCACACCATATCAAATAAATCTTCTTTCCTTACAATAGTATTTCTATGTTCAAAAAGACACTTTAAAAGCTTGAACTCCTTAGCCTTCAGTAAAACCTCCCTGCCATCTACATATGCTTTAAGTGAGGCCTCCTCAAGATAAAGCTTTTCTGCTCTTCTTTTGTCTAAATCTGTCGCTTCGATTATTTCCTGACTTATTCCATTGTCGCGTATTAAACTATTGTCGTTTATCTCTATTCTCTTTAACACTGCCTTAACCTTAGCAAGAAGTATGCTTAACGAATATGGCTTCTTAATATAATCATCACCACCAATATTCAATGCTACAAGCACATCTTCATCACTCTGCCTTGCACTTATAAAGAGAATCGGCATATTCCACTTCTCTCTGATAGTTTTACACAGCTTAAATCCGCTTTCTTCCTGAAGATTTATGTCTAAAAGCACTAGGTCGTATGCAACTTTTTCTAATTTCTCAATACATAACATACCATCCGCCACCGCATCACATGTGACACCAAATAATTCAAAGTATTCTTTTGTAGCATCGGCAAGCTCTATCTCATCATCAACGATAAGGCAGTTTTTGCGGTATTGTGCTGTTGTCATATTTTTCTCCTTCATGCTTTCTAGTTTACTTTAGTAAAAATATTTAATCAAATAATTCGTACAATTCATAAACACGTTCTTCTGTAATCCTTGCAGCTTCCATATTAACAACCATCGAATAAAGAGAACCGCCTTCAACATCCTTTCCAGCTTCCTCTACAGATTTTTCTTTTTCTGCAATCCATGTGCGCTGTTCATCCTGCAGCTTTGAAAAATCTTCTTCAGATAACTTCTTCTCAAGCTTGCCCCATAAATTATTTAGTGCATCATCCCAAAGCTCATATAATTCCTGAGACTTTATATTCATCTCTGACTGTGTTAATTCTTCTTCACTTAAAGATGATTTGATATTATCTGCCTGTTCCTTGATAGATGTCATATAATCATCTAAATCATCCGTTTCTGTTACATTTATTTCTGCTTCATTTGTTTCCGTTTCATTTGTTTCTGCTTCATTATTTTTTGTGTTCTCTGTTGTCTGAGATTCATTTAATTCCTTCGCTCCCTCATTACCGCATCCAACCATAAAAATTGCCATTACTAATGTCAATACTAAAGCTCTCTTTTTCATAATCTTTTCCTCCCTAAACCTCAAATAGTCCAAACTGCTTTTTTGTTCTATAATATCAAAAAAAGTTGACCGTTAATATCACTATGCTGATTGTAATCATAACAATTCCAACCACCCGATTTAAAATTTTCGCATTTGACTTATTTGCAATTTTAGCAGCAATTCTTGCCCAGAACAGCGTAAATACAACACACCACAAAAGACAAAAAATATCAGGAACACCGCCAATTACAAAATGACTGATACCGCCTGTAAGAGCTGTAAATGCCATAATAAACACACTTGTGCCAACCGCCAGATGCATTGGATAACCTAGAAAAGTAGTTAGGACAAGTAATAGCATCATTCCACCACCTGCGCCTACAAAACCGCATATAAAACCAACAAATATTCCGCCCACTATCGCCTTGATTAATCTTTTCTTAGGAGCAATTGATTCCAATTGCTCCTTCGTTGTGGTAACAGGCTTCAAAAGAAATCGCAATCCAATGATAATCATTGCTATCTGCATCGTGCCGCTCATTGCCTGTTCAGGAAGAAGGCTTGCGACAAAACTTCCAATCATCGTTACTATAAGAACACTCACCATCAAAGGCAAGCTGTTTTTGACATCTAAGTTTCCGCTCTTTTTATAGGTATATGCACTGATAAAACTTGCCAAAACATCACTGATAAGTCCTATTCCAACCGCCTCATAAGCAGGGATACCCAAAAATGTTATCAACATAGGTCCTATAACAGCAGCGGCGCTCATACCAGCAAACCCGGTTCCAATGCCTGCACCTGCGCCTGCAATAAAACAAACAAATATTTTGAGCAGAATATCTTCCATAATATACCTCTCCACCAAATTAATCTCTTCAAACCGCTAAAACATACAGATTGCAGTGGTTGTCCCTGTACCTGAATCTTTATATTTTTCTTTCTCATAGAATATCACAAATTCATTACACTCTCAATGCATTTGTGATGAATTTACATTTATAGTGTAGTGTTTCAACTTATGCTTCGTTTTAATCTTTGCAAAACGATAATAATAGGTACTATTAACATACCACAGAAGAAATTACTAACACCATGTACAAAATCCCACGGAAGTCCCGCGATTATCCATGCAATCATACCATCAAAGCTTAAACCAAACATTAATGCTTGTGCAGGCGCATATAATGTACCAAATAGAAAGCCATGACAGGCATTTACTATCATATACACAACAGGCTTTACTGCTTTTGGCATCTTCTGCGGCAACAACATAGTAATTCCCCATAATATCGTCCATACGTACAGATATGGAATCCACCACATTGCAAATCCGCTAAGCATTCCATTTAGTAGCACATATGTATAGATAGGATATAATGCTTTTTTTCTATATACCACGGTAATGGCAATTGTAAATACTCCAAGTAGGTGTATATTGGGTGCTATTTCCATTATAATCTTGGAAACATACATTAACGCACCCAGCACTCCAAATACCGCAGTCTCTTTTATTGTAAGCTTCATTACTTCTCCACTTTAAAAGAATAGGTTGCTCCATCCTCAATAGTCGTTGCATCCACACCTGCAGCTGCATATTCTCCATTTACATAGAATGCCCAATATGTCTTAGTCTCATCATAGTCTGCTGTAATACCATTAACTTTCTTAACATACAAGCCATACTCACTTGTCTCTCCCTCAATTAACTGGACATCTAACAATGCCTCTCCAACTGTGGTCTTATCCGTGTGAATTTCAAACGCTGTCTCATTTCCATCTTCATCTACAACCACAAATGAAAATTTTGTCTGTCCTTCTCCTAAAACTTCAATCTTGGCCTCTTCATTTGCCTGTGCTTTTGTTGATGGCTGATTACTGTCACCACTATCTTTTGCACCACATCCTACCATTGTAATTGCCATAGCCACAATAAGCATCATACAAAGGAGCAATGAATTAATTCTTTTACTACTCTTTAATCTCATATTTCTTTCCTCCAGTAATATTTATTTTTCCCTTTTAACCGGCCCTCGCAGCGTAAAACAAAGGATTATATTATTCAGATATTTCGACTTAGTGATACATAAATCCGTCTTCTCAGAACTAGTTCCAATGACTTTTCCCCAACTGTGGCATTGGGTAAGGATATATGCTACTTATTCACATCACGGCGACGGGCTCGTATGGGATTTCCACCCATTTCCCTGAATATTACTATCTATCATAAATTTATGATATACAATGTTATATAGAGAACAAAGCGGACAAGTCCGCATCAACTCCCTAAATCCCTCCATCTAGAGGGACTTGCTCCGCTTTGGCGCGAAACGCATGTCACGAAGTGACAATTTCCTTATGCGTTTCTGCGCATCCTCACGGAGCGTTTTTTATCATATAGGAAGTTCTCCTCGAGAACTTTCTATATGATAAAAAAGAGTTACCCAAACGGCAACTCTCTACATACAAATAAAACTATCCCTTAAGATAGAATTATGTACAACCAATTACTCGTGGTATTAAGCGTTCGCTTGCGTACTTCAAATCAGGCAGGTCTCCCGACTTATAGTTCATCGCATCCACCATCTTCCCAGTTTCCCAGTGATATATCGGCTTAGCTCCCTAATTACGGTGACGAGTTCGTACAGGATTTACACCTGTTTCCCTTTTCACCAGAACCAACTATTATAGCTCTTCTGGCACCTAATTCATTTATTTAATTCTGCGATATTATATCATTAAATGTTTTAATATTCAATCAGTATCTTATACCAGCAGACATAACTCTTTACAATAAAATTTGTTGCCATTACTTTTGATTCTATAAAATCCTCCGTAACAGTTACAAATATCTGTATCTCTTCCTGTTGCACTAAATAATACGCATCTTCTTCTTTGCCAAAAGCGGTATTATCTCTGCATCGGGATATTTCGCATATACCACAGCATCTTTTTTACTTCGAAGTTTTCCCTCTTTCACATAATCATCCAAATTAATTTGTTCCTTGATTACCGTTTTATCAAATACTCCTTCATCATCCAACAAAAAATCAATACTTACATTTAACACCTTAGATATCATTCTAAGGTTGTCTACATTTTGAATCCCTTTCCCCTCTTGTGTCAAGTAGTTGACAGATATTTTTTCTTTTTAAAACAATATGTTTTGTCATCAAAACGACAATTCTATTTTATCTAATTCTCTATTATCCGTAGCTAAATATCAAAGTTTTCTACAAGGCTTTTAACAGAACTAAAGCCACTGTAATTATACATTGGCTCTAAAAGGTATTTGTATTCAATGTTGAACGATGCACCATTTTTGGCGGGTCATTCAACTCAGATGCACGAATATCTCTAATGCGCTCAAGTAACTCTTTAAAGTATCCGCCGCCACCCAGTTCTTTTAACCGCTGGTCATCCATGGCAAAACCTTTTCGCATATATTCCTTTAATATTCCGGAAGCCCATATTCGAAATTGTACTCCTCGTTGCGACCTGACACGATATCCAACCGATATTATCATATCCAAGTTATAATAATTTGTAGGTTTAGTAGAAAATTCGGAATTTCCGAATTTTCTCATAGTACTACTTTTATTAAGTTCACCATCTGAATATATGTTTTTTATATGCTCATTTATCGTTGATTTGGATTTTTGAAATAAATCTGCCATTTGGTCCTGTGTCAACCAAACCGTTTCGTCTACAAATGTAACAT
>JAFSIA010000034.1 GCA_017440045.1 Lachnospiraceae bacterium | reverse complement strand
TAGATAAGGTCTACGATGAGCTTCATCTCATGGATACACTCAAAGTATGCGTTTCTTGGATCATAACCAGCCTCTGTAAGTGTCTCATAACCAGCCTGCATAAGTGCACAAACACCACCACAAAGTACTGCCTGCTCACCGAACAAGTCTGTTTCTGTTTCTGTTCTGAAGTTTGTTTCCAATACACCAGCTCTTGCTCCACCGATTCCTAAAGAATATGCTAAAGCGATATCCTGAGCCTTGCCTGTTGCATCCTGATGTACTGCGATAAGAGAAGGAACACCCTTACCTGCCTGATACTCGCTACGTACTGTATGACCTGGTCCCTTTGGAGCTACCATTGTTACGTCAACGTCTGCTGGAGGAACGATCTGACCAAAGTGAATGTTGAAACCATGAGCAAACATAAGCATGTTACCTGGCTCTAAGTTTGGCTCGATTGACTCCTTGTACATCTTTGCCTGTAATTCATCATTGATAAGAATCATGATGATATCAGCCTTCTTTGCAGCCTCTGCAGCTGTATATACTTCAAATCCCTGTGCAACAGCCTTAGCCCAAGACTTGCTACCCTCGTATAAACCGATGATAACGTTACATCCTGACTCCTTTGCATTTAATGCATGAGCATGTCCCTGGCTACCATAGCCGATAACAGCGATTGTCTTGCCTTCTAATAATGATAAGTTACAGTCTTCCTGATAAAAAATCTTTGCCATTTTTTATGCCTCCTATAATTTTTTCTGTGACTATTTTATATGTATTACTTAATTGACTTTTCCGCGGAGAAGTCCAGTGATACCTGTTCTTACAAGCTGCTCGATCTTGTATCCTTCTAACAGCTCTAAAAATGCATCAAGCTTGCTCTGGTTACCAATAAGCTCAATCATAACTGATTCCTTTGATACATCTACTATCTGTACTCTGAAAATGTTCGCTATAGCTGCGATTTCCTGTCTCTGTGCTGCATTTACAGCAACCTTTACTAAAACAAGCTCACGATAAACCGAAGTCTCTGGTGTAAGCTCTGTAACCTCAATTACATCCTCAAGCTTGCTAATCTGCTTTTCAATCTGCTCAAGAACATCATCATCACCACTTGTAGCGATTGTCATTCTTGAATACTCTGGGTTTTCAGTCTCACCAACAGTAAGACTGTCGATATTGTAAGCTCTTCTGGAAAAAAGAGCAGCAACTCTATTAAGAACACCGGAAGTATTTGAAACTAATACTGAAAAAACTTTTTTACTCATAAAAATCTTCCTTTCTTATGTTTTTTCCTATGTTTTTTAACTTTACTAGCATAAAGTAGATAATACCTTTTTATATGCTATTTGTCAAGAATATTAAAGGAATATCCTATATTATTTTATATTATCCATATCACTATCTAATACATGCATATACCATATAAGCAACATAGATTCCTATCATTATTACGCCTTCCTTTTTTTCCACTCTCTGCTTTGTCCATCCAAATACATATACAAGTACGCTAACAACAATAAGAATTGCAATATCAACCACATTCTCCATAATAAATGCCATTGGGCTTATTACACCTGCTGTACCAAGTATAAACAATACATTAAAAATGTTTGAACCTAACACATTACCAAGTGCCATATCGATTTCATCCTTTCTACTTGCAACAACAGATGTCACAAGCTCAGGTAAACTTGTTCCCACGGCAACAATTGTAAGACCTATAAGATTTTCAGACATACCAAATTGCTTAGCAATCTCCTTAGCTCCGTCTACTACGAAATCTCCACCAAACTTAATAGCAGCTATACCACCTACAATATAGACAATACATAACCATACCGGAATATCTTTTTTTTCATTCTCTTCATCAGACTGCGTCGAACCTTTTCTTGCCTTCAATGCCTGCATAACAAGAATTGAAATATATGTAATAAATATAATAAGAAGAATACCTGCATCCAGTCTGCCCACTGCCATACCAATATATCCCATTACCAAAAGCATAACAGCACATATAATAGAAAGTGGAAAATCCTGCTTCAATGTACTCTTATTTATAGACAGTGGCATAAAAAGTGTACATGCTCCACATACAACCAACAAATTAAAAAGATTTGAGCCAACAACATTACTGATAGCTATAGCATTGCTTCCCGCTATTGATGCTGTTACACTGACAGCCAACTCTGGAAGGCTTGTGCCAAGAGCTACAATTGTAAGACCGACGATAATTGATGGTACTCTAAGCTTCTTTGCAACTGCTGAACTTCCCTCTACAAAAAAGTCTGCACCCTTTATAAGTAACACAAAACCAACTACTAATATGACTACTGCCTTTAATAAATCCATTTTATTTTCCCTTTCGTATACAATAAATCCTTAACATTCTATCAAAAAACACCTAAATGTTCCAATAGTATTTTTATACCAATACCAATAAGAATAATTCCTCCGGCAATTTCGGCTTTTTTCTTAAATCTTGAACCAAAAAAATTGCCAATATAAACGCCGGCCACAGATATAACAAATGTTGTCACACCTATAATTACTACGGATGGTACTATAGGATAGCTTAAAAATGCAAATGTGATTCCTACTGCCAATGCATCTATACTGGTGGCGATTGCAAGTATAAACATCTCCTTAATATCTAGAGGCTCATCTTCATTATTACATTCCTCATCCTCTTCCTCCTCGCCTTTAATTGCCTCTATAAGCATCTTGCCACCAATTATTCCCAAAAGAACAAAAGCAATCCAATGGTCAATTCTTTTTATGTACTGCTCAAACTGACTACCAAGTAGCCAGCCTAATAATGGCATTAGCGCCTGAAATCCTCCGAAGAATAATCCTATAATGGTCGCTTGCCTCACTTTTACTTTTCTCATTGCAAGTCCTTTACAAATAGACACTGCAAAAGCATCCATTGCCAGCCCCACACCAATCAGAAAAAGTGTGAAAAATAAAATCATCTTATCTCTCCTTCGTATTTGCTAATTCAGATACTTCTCTTAACTTAATTTGGAGCGTTTTTTATTAAATAGGAAAGTTTTGAGAACTTTCCTATTTAATAAGAAAAGACCCATGTGCATATGTATATGACTTTTACAAGAAATATACCCATGCACATGAGTCTCATTAATTAAGATTTGCCAGGTGATTACACCAGGATGTTGACAAATCGCGCCATCGCGCCAACTACTCCCTCATGAAGTGTTTATTAAGCTAAGAGAAGTTTACCTAAAATGAGAATTTTTGTCAATAAAATTTTTATTGACTTTTGCTCTATATAGAGTTAAAATTTTCGCGAATTTCATTATATGAAATATAAATGGATTTTGGGAGGAAAAAGATGTCTTATAAGAGAATACTTACAATTCAAGATATATCATGCTTAGGTCAGTGCTCACTCACTGTTGCACTTCCTATTTTATCAGCTTGCGGTTTAGAAACTTGCGTTTTACCTTCAGCTGTATTATCTACACATACTGGTGGCTTCTCAGGTTATACCTTCACTGATTTGACAGAGGATATGCCTGCTATACAGAAACATTGGGAAAAGGAAAATATCAAATTTGACGCTTTCTATACAGGATATCTTGGAAGCGCAAAGCAAATTGAATATGTTAAGAATATCTTCTCTGCCACTGGCAACTCAGATAGTGTAAAAATTGTCGACCCTGCTATGGCTGATAATGGTAACCTTTACTATGGATTTGATAATGCTTTTGTTGATGAAATGAAGATTCTCTGTGATGCAGCTGATATTATTCTTCCAAACATTACCGAGGCCTGCTTCCTTACAGGATGTCAATACAAGGATACATATGACGAAGCCTATATTGATGAGCTCCTCAATGCCCTTAACAAAAATTCAGAAAAAACAATTATACTTACAGGTGTTAGCTACTCACCTGAATCAACTGGTGTAATTGTATATAAGAATGGAAAAAAAGAATATTATTCGCATAAAAAGATAAAAAATGGCTGTCATGGAACAGGTGATATATTCGCTTCTGCTTTTGCCGGTGCGTTTATACGTGGAAAAAGTGAGTATGATGCAGCCAAAATTGCTGCTGATTATACAGTTGCCTGCATCGAGGAAACACAGTCTGACGAAAGTCACTGGTATGGTGCGAAATTTGAGCCTGTACTAGGAAAGCTTATTGAATCTTTAAACTAATAAGAGCTTTTAACGCTTATAAAATAATAGACTTATAAAATAAATGGAAAAGCTTAGGTCTCTCAATCGTAAGACCTAAGCTTTTCCTATATAATTAGTTGCAACTACTCGATATTATTCTCTGCAACCTTTGCTGCTCTCGCAGCTACTTCTGCATCCTGAATCTCCTTAGGTGTCTGCTCATATCTGACAAATTCGTACTCATATGTACCACGACCACCTGTCATAGAACGAAGAACTGTGCAATATCCATGTAACTCCATCATTGGAATTTCTGCGTCAATAACCTGTTTACCATTTCCAGTTGGATTCATACCTAAAACTCTGCCTCGACGTTTGTTCAAGTCACCCATAACATCACCTGAATATCTGTCTGGAACAGTAACCTTAAGTGTCATAATTGGTTCTAATAAAACTGGACCAGCGTCCATAAAACCTTTTCTAAATGCCTGAATTGTCGCCATCTTAAATGCCATCTCTGATGAGTCTACTGAATGTGACGAACCATCATACAATACAGCCTTAACACCAACAACAGGATATGCAGCTAATGGGCCCTTTAACACTGACTCCTGCAAGCCTTTTTCAACAGCTGGGAAGAAGTTCTTTGGAACTGCTCCACCTACAACCTCCTGCTCAAATACATAAGGCTGTTCATTATCTCCTGAAGGCGAGAACTTAATCTTTACATGACCATACTGTCCATGTCCACCAGACTGTTTTTTATATTTATATTCTGTATCAGAATTCTTCTTGATAGTCTCTCTAAATGCAAACTTTGGCTTACTTAGCTCTATCTTACACTTATACTCTGTTTCAAGTCTGCTCTGTATGATTTCAAGCTGCATATCTCCCATAGCATACAGAAGAAGCTGTCTGTTTTCTGTATCATTGACAACCTTTAATGTCTGATCCTCATGTGTAAGCTTCTGTAAGCTCTGTGCAACCTTATCTATATCGTTCTTGTTTGGAACCTTGTATCTCATATATGTATAAGGCTTTGATATCTCAAACTTACCATAAACAATTGTGTTAGCCTTTGTAGATAAACTGTTTCCGGTTCTTGCTGCAGTAAGCTTTGCTATGGCACCAATATCACCTGCGTGAAGCTCTGGCACCTCAAGCGGCTTTCCGCCCTGCAAAACATACAATTTACTTACTCGTTCCTCTATATCTCTGTCATGATTATAAATCATATCATCTGACTTAAATACTCCCGAACAAACCTTTATGAGTGAATATTTACCGATAAATGGGTCTACAATCGTTTTAAATACATATGCTGACTTAGCCTTTGAAAAATCATAGTTAGCCACAAATACTTCCTTTGTATTCATATTAATACCGGCAATTTCTTTATTCTCAGGACTCGGAAGATACTTAATAATATCGTCTATAAGCGCATATGTACCTTGACATAATGTATTTGAGCCCATCGTTATAGGAACTATAGAGCCGTCGATAACATTAGCTCTAAGAGCTGCTCTAATCTCATTTTCAGAGAACTTTTCTCCACCAAAATATCTCTCCATAAACTCTTCGCTTGTCTCAGCAACAGCTTCCATAAGAATATCTCTATACAAATTCAAGTTTTCAACACTGTAATCCGGAATCTCGCACTCGACTACGTCCTTATCTTTCCATTTAACGGCGTTTTCACTTACTACATTTACATAGCCTACAAACTTTTCATTTTCTCTAATAGGAAAATGAAATGGAGCAATCTTCTTTCCATACATCTCTGTAAGACTTTCTACAACATTTTTAAATGACGCATTATCTGCATCCATACCAGTAACATAAACCATTCTTGGAAGCTTATATTTCTCACAAAGTTCCCAGGCTCTTTCTGTACCAGCTTCTACACCTGCTTTGCCGGATACAACAATGATAGCTGCGTCTGCTGCACTGATAGCCTGCTCTACCTCACCTGTAAAATCCAAATATCCCGGAGTATCCAAAACATTTATCTTAACACCTTCCCACTCTATAGGAACTACTGATGTATAAATTGATATTTTTCTCTTCTGCTCCTCTTTACCGAAATCACTTATGGTATTTCCATCGTCAACCTTACCCATTCTGGTAGTAATACCTGAAAGGTATGCCATCGATTCCACAAGACTTGTCTTTCCCGCTCCTCCGTGACCTAATAAAACCACGTTTCTAATCTTTTCCGTCGTGTACACATTCATAAAGTCTACCTCCTGCTATTAAGTTTAAGTCAATTGTACAAATCTTCTACACGTTCATTTTGTACATCCTATAAACCTATTTTATAGTATATTGTCAGTTTATTCAATCATTATTTTTAAATATGACAGACTTTTTATCTTTTAATATTATTGCATCAAAAAAGGTAGCTTTTACGCTACCTTTAATCTCCTGTTTAATCGCTTTTTAACTATAATAAATGTGATAACATGTGCAATAAATGTAAGTATCCAGCTTACCGGATATGTTAAATATACATTCTCTATTTTATGGAATTCCTCAAGCTTAAACACTGTAGTAAGAAAAACTATTCTCAATGCGCACGCTCCAATAAGAGATACTATCATAGGTACAATAGAATATCCCATTCCTCTTAACATTCCCACCATAACGTCCATCATACCACACAGAGCATACACACCACATATATACTTTAATCTCAAAAGTCCTGCTTCAATGACAATCTCACTGTCTGAATACAATCCCAAAAGTGGCTCTCCAAATAGAACTACTGCATTTCCAAAAACAACACCTACAACTATTACGCAGGCTAATGCAGTAAATAATATCTTATTTATTCTTTCGTACTTTCCTGCACCAATATTTTGGCTGGTAAAAGATATCGCTCCCTGATAGAGGCTGTTCATAGCTACATACACAAATCCCTCCAAATTTGCTGCTGCCGAATTGCCTGCTACAATAATCTTTCCAAAGGAATTGATTGATGACTGTATAACAACATTTGATAAGGAAAACAAAATACCCTGAAATCCTGCTGGTAAGCCAATTTGTAATATTTTTAAAAACTTATCCTTGCTTATATGCATCTTTTTTAAATCAAGCCTTATAGCACCTTCTTCTCTAAGAAGACATCTCACTACAAGGTATGCAGAAACACACTGAGATATGGTTGTTGCCAAAGCAACACCAGCCACATCCATACGAATTACGATTACAAATATTAGGTTTAAGGCCACATTTATAACACCTGCTGCCATAAGAAAATACAATGGTCTCTTTGTATCTCCGATAGCTCTAAGAATTGAAGCCCCAAAATTGTAAACCATCATAGCCGGCATTCCTATAAAGTAAATTCTAAGGTATATTACGGCCAGATCAAGCACTTCCTCAGGCGTTTTCATCCATGTAAGTATTATAGGTGAGCCTAATATACCAACAATTGCCAAAACAACACCACTAATTACGCTTACTGTCATAGCTGTATGAACGGTTTCGCTTAAGTCTCTATCCTGCTTGGCACCAAAATATCTGGCTGCAAGTACATTTCCACCTATAGATAATCCTATAAACAGGTTTACTAATAGGTTAATAAGTGAAGATGTTGAACCAACTGCCGCCAGAGAATTATCTCCGGCAAACTTACCAACAACAACTATATCCGCCGCATTAAACAACAGCTGCAATATACTTGAAAACATCAGTGGTACTGTAAAAATGAGCATCTTTTTTAAGATGGAACCATTGCACATATCCATTTGATATTTATTTTCTGCCGATTTTCCTTTCAGCATATATATCATCTCTTTTCTAATTTATTTAATCAAGCTCTGCTATCTCATGATAGAGGTCGGCATATCTTCCGCCCATTTCAATTAACTCATCATGAGTGCCTCTCTCGATTATTCTTCCCTTTTCAAGAACCATTATAGCATTAGATTTACGAACAGTCGATAATCTATGTGCAATAACAAATGTAGTTCTATTTTCCATAAGTGCATCCATACCCTCTTCTATGTGTCTCTCTGTCCTTGTATCTACTGAGCTTGTAGCCTCATCCAATATAAGAATAGGTGCCTTACTGATAGCTGCTCTGGCAATATTTAATAACTGACGTTGTCCCTGAGACAGGTTTGCACCATCGTTTTCTAAAACAGTATCATATCCATTTTCCAGATTAACTATAAACGAATGAGCTGATGCAACCTTGGCTGCCTCTATTACTTCCTCGTCTGTTGCCTCAAGACGACCATATCTTATATTTTCCATAACAGTTCCTGTAAAAAGATGAGTATCCTGTAATACCATGGCAATATTAGAACGCAAAAAACTTCTGTCTATCTGTTCAATCGGTACTCCATCTATGGTTATTGTACCTTCTGCTATATCATAGAAGCGCGAAAGCAAGTTTGTTACCGTGGTTTTTCCTGCTCCTGTGGAACCGACAAAAGCTATTTTCTGACCCGGCTTTGCATAAAGAGAAATATTATGTAGAACTGTTACATCCGGTGTATATCCAAAGCTTACATTATCAAGGACTACATGACCTTTAATACTATCAAGTACCTGAGTCTTTTCGTCATCCTGTTCTTCTTCTTGCGCCATTACTTCAAATACTCTCTCTGCACCTGCCAAAGCTGAAAACACTGTATTCATCTGCATTGATATTTCATTAATCGGCCTGTTAAACGTCCTTGTATAATTAACCGAAATAGTAAGTCCACCTATATCAAAGCCTCTTTTTACAACAAGAATAGCACCTACGCAAGCTGTAATAGCATAAGAAACATTACATAGCTGATGAGTTACCGGTCCCATTATACCCGAACAAAATTGTGCTTTAATCTGCGACTTACATAACTGGTCATTTAAATACTCAAATTCCTCTACTGCAATATTTTCTCTTGTAAATACTTTTACTACCTTTTGACCTGAAATAGTTTCTTCTGAAAATCCATTTAGCATACCAAGGTTTTTCTGCTGTTTAACATAAGCAGAACGACCATACTTAAGGATAGCTTTACTCGCCAAAGTCAGTAATGGTGTCATAATAAGTGTAATAAGACCAAGTATCCAGTTTGTGTAAATCATTAGTATAATTGTTCCAACTATAGTAATTGCACCTGATATAATCTGAATCAATGTAGTGTTAAGCATCTCACCTACTGCATCTACATCATTTGAAAATCTACTCATTATATCTCCAGTTGAATTGCTGTCAAAAAATCTTATAGGAAGTCTTTGTAATTTATTATATAAGTCCCTACGCATCTGTCTTAGCGCTCTTTGAGATACGGTCAGCATAATTCTTTGCTGCAACCACTGTGTAAACACAGATACACCATATACTACGGCCATAGCTACTATTCCCCAGATAAGGCCTGTTATTCTATCTGTCAAATCAGTTTCTTTTGGGTCATAGTATAAAAATGTATTCATGATAGGGCGCAACATATATGATGCAGCTAACGTCGACAATGTGTGCGCTATGGCACTTATTATTGCTATAATTAACAGCTTCTTCTCACCTGACAGATAGCGTAGAAGCTTTCCTATTGTCTTTATGGCATTTTTAGGTTTTCCTGACTTTCCCATAGCACCTTTAGCCATAGGTCCGCCACCTCTTCCAATAGAAATGCTTGGTTTACCACTGCTTTCTTTAGAGGAATAATTACCATATTTTTTTGTCAATCTCTCTTGCCTAGTTTGTTCCATATGTTACTCCTCTTTATCCTTCTGAGAATAATATATCTCCTGATAGGTCATACATGACTTTATTAACTCATTATGTGTACCTACTCCAACTATTTTTCCTTCATCTAAAACTATTATCTTGTCAGCATCTGATACCGAAGTTATACGCTGAGCTATAATTATCTTAGTCGTATCTCCTAGCTGTTCGCGAAATGCTTTACGGATTGATGCGTCTGTCACAGTATCAACCGCACTGGTAGAATCATCTAAGATAATAATCTTTGGCTTTTTCAATAATGCTCTGGCAATACATAATCTCTGCTTCTGTCCACCTGACAAATTAGCACCGCCACGCCCTATATCACTTTCATATCCAAGTGGAAATCCTTGAATAAATGAATCCGCTTGGGCAATTTTTGCCACTTCTACCAATTCCTCATCTGTTGCGTTTTCATTTCCCCATCTAAGATTTTCTGCTACTGTTCCAGAAAATAATGTGTTTTTTTGTAATACTACAGCAACCTTTTCTCTTAAACTTTCTATAGCGTAATCCTTTACATTGATACCATCAATAAGCACTTCTCCCTGGTCTGCATCATAGAGACGCGGAATCAGTGACACAAGGGTCGTCTTTCCTGAACCCGTAGAGCCAATAATACCGACTAGTTCTCCCGCATTTATATGTACATTGATATTCTCTAATACGTTATCCTTATTATTCTTAAAATAACGGAAGTTTACAGAGCAAAATTCTATTTCACCTCTATCTACGGTCTTATCCTTACACTGTGCCATATCATCATTTAAATCTATTTTCGCATTCATTACCTCTACAATTCTTCTGTGTGAGGCAGCAGCACGTGTTCCCTGAAGTACAATATTTGCAAGGAAATTAAGCGCTGTCAAAACCTGCGAAAGATAAGTTATAAATGCTGTAAGAGTACCAATTTCCATATCTCCAATCATAATAGGTCTACCAGCAAACCATACAACAGCAAGAGTTGTAGCATTTACAGCAAATGCTGAAATTGGCTGCATAAAGAGCATCACTTTCAATGCAGATGTGCTCTTCTCTACCAGCTCATCATTTATTTTTGCAAACTTCTTTATCTCGTAATCCTCTCTAACAAAGGACTTAATAACCTTCTCATTTGTGATAGTCTCACCTACGCTATTATTTAGTCCATCAATAGCCTTCTGCATCTTTCCATACCTTGGTGAAGCTGTCTTTATAATAATAAATATTGCCAGTGCAAGGAATGGTACAACCAAGAAAATAATAGCCGCAAGCTTCATATTCATACTAAAAGACATAATAAGGGCACCGATAAGCATAACAGGGCTTCGGAACATACCTCTAAGTAATGTCTGAGCAAAGTTCTGTATCTGTGTGATATCATTTGTAATTCTAGTTATGAGAGAGCCGGTTGTGAAATCGTCTATATTCTCAAAAGAGAGCTTCTGGATTTGACGAAATACATCAGCTCTCACCCCTGCTGCAAGACGAGATGAACCTCTAATAGAAAAATTAGCACCGAGTATTCCTGTAATCATCATAGCTATGGCAAGAAGAGCCATTATAATGCCATTATTAATAATATAATTAACATCACCTTTTGCCACACCTTTATCTATGATATTGGCATTTATGTAAGGTAGTATAAACTCACCACAGGCCTCCAAAACCATAAAAAAAGGCCCCAGCAAAAAGCTGTACCAATATTTCTTTGCATATCTAGAATATATTTTCATAATTATTGCTCCTTTTCTTATATACATATTTTATTTCTGGATTTTATATGTGTCAAGAAAGTTAATCAAAAAAGATAGAGAATTGCATCTTACTATGCCTTCTCTATCTTCATATAAATATAATTAAATACCCATCTATATATACAATATTTTTACTACAGCACTCGCCTTATGGCAAGAATTGTATGACACTCCAATATTCTATTACATGTAATACCCCTCTTTGTCGACTGGGCCTCTACTATGTATCCATTTCCCATGTATATAGCAACATGTCCCGGATAAACAACTATATCTCCTGCTTTTATATTTTCATAGGCAACAGGCTCACCAAACGTCCTAAATGACTGTGAATAACGAGGTACGTCAAATCCAAAATGCTTATAAATAAGATTTACAAAGCCTGAACAATCGCAACCCTTTGTAAGACTGTTTCCACCCCATTTATAAGGGTTTCCTACAAATCTTAATGCATAATTCACTAATTCCTCACCTGTTATATCAGAAGTAAATGGTGGGTCATAACTTGGATCAGTAAGATAAGCTGCACTACCAAAACCTGCTTCTCCTGCACCTCCGCCTTCATATTTCGCAGCCTGCTCTGCTGCTAACTTTGCAGCTAATGCCTCCTGCTCTCTGATAATTCTCTCCTGCTCAGCTATTATAGCCTCATACTCTGCCACCTGCTTTTTAGCATTGTCTAACTGTGACGCATAATCTGTTGACTCTTTACTAAGTTCATCTATGTACATTACCAAAGCATCCTGCCTTGTTGAATAATCAACCTGCATATCAAGAAGCTGGTCCAAATCAGACATAAGCTGCATCTGTATATTTTCCGTTTCCTCGATAATAATCTCGTATTCTATCATAAGTCTTCTGTCAGACTCGTGAACACTGTCAAAATACTCTAATCTGCTCAATACTTCTGCAATACTTTGTGACTCTAAAAATATAGCCAGTACATCCTCGTCACTGCTATTTTCGTACATATATTTAATACGAAGCTTCATATCCTCGTATGCTTTTTCCTTTGCCTTGTTTGCTGCCAGAAGTTCCTTTGTCGTTGCATCTATTTCTTCATTTTTAGCTAAAATGCTATCAGCTAATTGATTTTGCGCATTGGCAAGCTTCTCCATATCTGCTATGGCCCCTTCAATGTCCTCAGCAATTTTTTCTTGAAGCTGGTTAATATCCTTAATCAAATCATTTACATCATCGAGGTCTTCCTTAGCCTCATCTCGGATATCCTCCGGAGTATCGGCATAAACAATGTCTGCATCAGGCTTTAGAGCATCCCCTCTCATACAAGCCAAAGCAATACATATTATAAGAAAACTAACCAAAATGCTTCTAAACTTCTTATGAACTGTTCCTTTCATAAAATTCCTCCACCCTTATAATATATTACTCAACATCTTGTGTTCTTCACCTTTCATTATATCAATTTATTGTATACTTTTCAATAGCAAATCGCGTATAAACACAATAATAGAGCGCAATTCAATGAATTACACCCTATTATTACAAAACTTATTAAATTTTAATTATTTATTCTCCATAATAGCTACATGAAGCTGCTCAAAAAGATCTCTGTATCTTAAATTTTTGCCTTCAAACTTTATAGCACCTGCGTAGAGAGTAAGCGGAATTTCCCTACCTTCAAATATATAACATCAAAGCTTTTCCTACGCTTGACTTTTTGAGTTTTTGTAACACAAACTATAACTGCTTCCCTATACGATAAAAACTGTTGGTCATGGATAATTCTCCACGACCAACAGTTTATTTCATATTACTTTCTTATAACTCTTACAACTTAAAGAACTCTAACTTATTATTTAATTCTTTGCCCTCAGTACTTAATACATCAGCGGCAGCAGTAACATTATTCATAAGAGCATTTATCTCCTCAACAGATGCATTTACTTCCTCTGTTGAAGCCGCACTATTTTGAGAAATACCTGACAATTCTTCAATCTCACGAGATATATTTTCTATCTGTGTAACTGTCTTTTTAACTGTCTCAGTAATAGCCTCAACTCTTACTGATGTCTCATCGATTTCTTTAGAAAGATTTCCAAATTCCTCTATAACCTTATCAAGATTACCCTTTTGGATTTCTCCATCCTGTACTGTTTCCTCTATTGTATTTGTACATTCATCAAATACCTTTACCAATGTTGCAATAATAGCTGAAATACTGTCTACCTGTTTAGAAGTATCATCACTAAGATGACTAATCTCAGATGCAACTACTGCAAAGCCCTTTCCTGCTTCACCAGCTCTTGCAGCTTCAATTGTGGCATTAAGACTAAGTAAGCTTGTCTGTGCCGAAATATCACCTATAACTGCTACAATACCCTTAACCTGGTCAATGATTTCTCCCATTCCGTTAATTCTGTCAGCAATGTTCTTAATACTCTCGTTAACCTTATCATTACTGTCTGACATTTCTGTCATCTTGCTTCTCATATCGACACTGCTTGTCTCTAATTTATCTGAGCATGCGCTTATATCATCAGCTGCAACCTTGATATCATCCATATCCTGATTAATATCACCTATATTACCGGCAATGTTTTGTGTAGCCTGACTCTGACCCTGCAAACCGGTTGTAATCTCCTCAATCGCTCTAGAAACTTCATTCATAGCTGTAAGAGTAGTTACAGAAGTATCATTTAAATCCTGGGACTGACTGTTTACTGTCGAACTAATATCCAATGTTGTAGATGTAATATCCGCTAACTCTTGAACCATCAGCTTTGTCGCATTACATATATCTCCAATTTCGTCTTTACTTGGTTTAATATCTAATGAAACATTCAACTGACCTGCAGCAACACTTTCAATTACATTTGAAACCTTCTGTATTCTTATAGCCATATGACGTGCAACAACAAAGCCAACTATACCAAAGATCACCACAAAAATAACATCCATGAGAAGAACTGCCATAACCATATTATTCATATTTCCCATAACAACTGACTGTGGTTTACCTGCAAAAAGCATTCCGTCTGCTGTAGGTATGTAATATCCATAGTAAGGTGTACCCTGAACATCAACATTTGTATCAAAATAGTCATTGCCACCCTTTATTACTTCTTCGATTACAACATCACTAGCTTTTGTTCCAACAACACCATTAATTGAACTTTCCGCTCTGGTATCACCCTTAAACACTGTAATGTCAACATCCTGCGCCTTGAACGCATTTACATTATCTGTATACCCCTCAAGTGCTACCTGTAATATAGTCTTTTGCTCTGCGTCCAAATAGGATTCTGCCTGAATAATTGACACAAGGCCAATAGCAATACTACATATGATTACCGGAATAATAATCATAAGAGTTAACTTTGATTTAATTTTCATATCTTGTATCTCCTTTCGGTTTTTCACGTAATTTATTGTATTCTATTATAATGCTAATCATAAAAAAATTCAAGCAAATATCTGACATTTTTAATCAATTTGTATTTTTTTTATATATTTTATATACAAAAAAGCAAACCATACTCTAATGAATATGGTCTGCCTTTTATTATCCAATAATTTTCTTTCTCTGAACCATCAATGCCATACCACTTATTAATAAAAGTACAATCATAAGCTCCAGATTGCTGTTATCTCCACCGTCTGGTAATTTATCCGCAATCACATTATCGCTCTTCAAATTTGCCTTTAAGCTATTTATTTCACTTTCATTAAGACCTAATGCTTTAACGTATTCTTCTGCCTCTTTTTCTAAATCGGCTTTGCTAAGGTCAGCTACTCCAAATGCTTCGCACAAGCTTGATATAATATTGCTTTCTGCAATTGCCTGATACTTTTCATTATTGTTTTCTACGCCATAGTAATTATAGTATGTCAACATATAATCCTTTATTATTTCATCATATGTAGCTCCCATTAAACATTCAATAACTGCTGATACAAAGCCTGCTCTGTCTTTTCCTTCGTTGCAATGTATAGCATAAATGCCTTCGTTATCGGCAAAGAATCTTAATCCTTTAGCTAATCCTTGGCGGAATTCCTCGCTGTTAAAATCAACACCAAGATTTAAATAAATAACCTTCTGTTTTGCATAATAACTATCCAAAAAGCCTTCATATTCCTTAGCGTTTTCTTCACTGTCCGCCAAATTCATTATAACTGTAACGCCTGATTTTTTAAGCGCATCAAGTGCATAACTGTTTCTTCCTATCTCAGAATTAATTGGAGATGATGTGCGATACAATTTCATCCTTCCTACACCTGTCGTTTCAATGACACGGAAATTTGCAAATTCTGCATCACTCAAATCTTTATAGTCGTTGCGATTGTTCGTTCGACTAAGTTCACGAAGAAGATATTCTGCCTTATATCCACCTTCTTCTGCCATCTTAAATGAAATCTCTACTGGGAAAGAAACACCTTCTTCTGCTTCCCACCACCAATTACCGCTTTCATCGCTTTTCTTTGATGCAAGACCATAATTTTCTGCAAAATTGCCCATATTGATAGCAAGAGATATATTACCTGTAGGCTTTCCCTCTTCTGATAATTTTGCAATTACAGCGGCTTTTCCACTATCAACGTATGAATAATCCGGAACAACAGGAACTGTCAATTGCTTATTTAAAAAGCTTACAGTTACCATATCACCCATAGCAAATCCCATTTTACCAAGGAAATCATCTGCTTCACAGCTTAAATATACATTGCCATACTTAGAAAACCATAGGTCATTATCAAGTCCACCAATTATTATCTTGCCTTCACGTACAGCATTTATTTCAATTCTTCCGCTGCCACTCACATTGCTGTAATCTACTGTAAAATTAGAATATTTTTCTGTAAGTGGCGAATTTGTTGCACCTACAATGCCATCCTTAAAAGCTCTCACATAATTGCTAAGTACCATATAATCTTCCATCACATAATCAAGAACATTAACAGCACCATCAAACATACTAAAACCGTCACCTAAATCTCTAAGTGTATAATTATATCCTGCTAAGTTATAGTTGGCATCAAGGTCAAGCTTGTCCCAAGTATTGGTCTTTTTATTATATACCTCTACATCATATACGCGGTAATCGCCTGTAGGACCACCTACCCATACACCCTTATCATCTTTTTCAGTTGTATCTAAAACAGAGCAGTCTACCTTGTAAGTAATTCCTGAAACATGTAGGAATCCGCCACCCTCTGTCTCACCAGCAAAACGTGCGCCCCACTCTAAAGCATCTAAAAGCTGCTGTCCTGTAACTGTCTGAAGACATGCCACATTACCAAATGTATGTATTTCCTTACAAGTCTTATATGTAAGTTCACCTGTTATGGCCTTATTTCTAATGCCACCACCATTCATAATAGCAACGTCCACGTCCATATCCATACTATCAAACAGATAATATAGAGCGTCTGCGCAGAAGTCACCAGTATTAGTTTCCTGAGAACGTACTAATCGTTTGCCCTCAGAATCATAGTTGTCAAATACAATATTTGTTGAACCTATTTTTGTACTAAGCTTAGAATCAATTTCCGAAATCCACGCATCTTTGATTGCTTTAACGCTTTCATCCCTTACAAATTGTGTGCCCGTGTATAGCTCAGAACTAAGCTCATATCCTAAAACAGTCTCTCCATCATCATCGAGTATCTCCTCATATTCTATAAAATCTGTAGATATGTCGCCTGTTTCAGCATCTATTATCATTATACCTATTCTACTAAAATATTCGCCTGTCTGTGTAAGCAATACATCATTATCATCCTTATCAGAAACTGACTTTCCTTCAACTGTACTATGCGAATGACCATCTATAAATGCATCAAGACCCGACACATTTGCAATGGTTTCCTCACTTGTCCAAGGTCTTGAATCAAGTCCATCACCTAAATGTCCCAAGGCAATAACCTTTGTGGCACCTGCCACTTTAGCTGCATCTATTGCCTTTTGTACATCGGCATACAATTCTTTACCATCACTTCCACTGGATATACCGTAAATATAATTGCCGTCCTCATCCTGGAAATACGCAGGAGTTGACTTTGTAAATGTTTCAGGTGTAGTAATTCCAATAAAAGCGATTTTTTCACCACCACAATTAAATAAAATATAGCTATCTAGTACATTTTCTTTTCTAACACCATCTTCTTCATGGTAAAAGTTGCATGAAACATAAGGAAATTCAGCTTTATCAATAACATTCATACACCCGAGCATACCGTAATCAAACTCATGATTTCCCAATGTTGCCAGATCATATTCAGCCTCATTCATAAGCTTGATAATTGTCTCACCATCATCCATAGAACCATATGCTGTTCCTTGAATATGGTCACCAGCATCAACCAAAAGTACATTATTGTACAAGCTGTTAAGCTCCGATTTAATACCTGCTATTACATCATAGCTTAATGGATTGTCAATATATGTATGTATATCATTCGTATACAATATTACGATATCATCCGATTTGCTATCTTCATCTGCCGCATATGTCCATAATGGTGTAATTGCCAGTACAGACATAATGAGAAATAATGCTGTTCTCAATTTTTTCACTGGACTAATATGTGTATTATTTTTTTTCATATTTATTGTCCTCCTACCTTTTCTTTATATATCTTGACATGAAATACTTGATCTATCATAGAAAAAGCTGCCGTCAATGAAGCCGTTTCCATCCACTTCAAAGCTTCACTATCTGTATATATATGTGGTATCGTTGACATTTCGCCACTGTCAATTGTACCTATATTTTCTATATATATTTTGCAAGGATTAGATTGGCAGTCAAAACCTTTCAACATATACCTTGCACATACAGTTCCATTACCGGCATCATCTACTATTTGAATATCAACGCCACCTGGCATAATCTCTCCCTCAAACATTGTTCCGGTGCACGTACCTGAAAACATCAACATCTTTATCACTTTTCCCTGAGTTTTCACCTCATTTATATCCTGAATAAATACGGATATGTCCAATATTTCCTTACTAGTCATTTTCACACTCCTTGAAATGCATAATTTCACTTAAATTCATAACACAATTCATACTACAACTTATTATCATCATAGGCTGCTCGTATTCCACCTATAAACTTCGCTCTGGTTCTGGCGCAAACAACATGTGCCTCACCAATTTTATTGGAAGAAAGACGAACTGGCACTGCTACATCTCTTAAATGCATCCCTATAAGAGTATCTCCAATATCCATTCCTGCATGAGCCTCAATATGCTCTACTGCTACAGGATTCTTCATATATTTATATGCTGCCGTTGCAAAAGATCCACCTGCTTTAGGCTGTGGAACAACATTTACTTCTTCATAAAAATATTTATTCGCGACAACTTCCTCTATAATCAGTGCACGATTCAAATGTTCACAGCATTGAGCAGCAATATATATATTTGCTTCTTTAGCAGCCTTACTAATTCCACTATACAATGCTTCCGCAACTTCTACACTTGAAAAAGTTCCTATTGTTTTACCTACTATCTCACTTGAAGAACAACCAACCACAAGAATCTGTTCTTCTTTTATTTTTGATTCAGCTATGAGCTCCTTAATTAATTCATATCCTTGATTTTGAATAAAATCTAATTCTATTGCCATCTCCAACTTCCTCCTAAACTTATATCGTCATATCTTATACTATTATATTCTTCTATTCGTTTCATTTCAATAAATGAATAATAAAAAATCAGGGATGACTCCACTCTTCACATATTTTATAATGTTTAAAATTAGTTCTCTCTTTAATGTCTGTCAAATTCATCAAACCATTGGGCTATAATAAACATTCTATCTGAGACCTTTGACAGTTCAATTGCTTTTTGTAATGCCTCCTCTGCCGTGCTATATATTATTGGATTTAATGCCTGATTATACTTAGAATCATCACGTAATTCATGGCTTTGTAAAGTCTTATCCCAAGAATGAATATAATATTCTTTTTGCATATCCGAGATTATGACATAACCATTTTCCTTATATCTTCCTTTTGCAATATATCCGTCACAAAACTTTTCGTTCTTATATATTATATTACCATTCTTTACAACAGCATATCTTTTGTAGATAACCAAAACATAACCAGAAAACTCAGCTCTCATATTTACATTTTTAATTTCATCAAAATAGCACAGATACGAATAATCTTTCCCCTTAAAAAAGTAATTTTTGTCGCTTGACTGAAATATATCTATTTTTTCAGTGGGATAGTTATAATATACCATGTTATTCCTCCGTAAATTTCAAATCTCATCAGTATTGAGCTATTTCATATTGTTCAAACAGATACTGTTCGACTGTGATTTTATCGACATAGGTTGAACCGTTCAACAGAATTAGCTTTTTCTCTCTTACAAATACTTTACCATTAAATATTCATCTGCGTATGTACCATCTTGATAACGCAAAGCATTTTTTCTTGTGCCAATGATTTCAAATCCAAAACTTTGATACATCTTTAATGCTTTTTCATTATTTTTAACAACATCCAACTCCATTTGTGTAACGCCCATTTTTTCGCACCATTTTATGCATTCTTCCATCATCTTTCCGCCAATTCCAAGATTACAGTAATCTTGCAAAATAACAAAAGCAACCTCTGCTCTATGGCGATATCTTGCGGTTCTTCTGACCAAACCAACCGAGCATTGTCCAATTACTTTATTTTCATATTCTGCAACAAACCATTCCACATCATTATCTGCAAGCACATTATTTATTATCTGCTTTTCTCTTTCAATTGGAGTGCAAAATTCGCCTGGATTTCTCGCCAAAAATAAAGTTTCGGTATCTGCAATAGTCATCACATTAATAATGGCTTGAGCATCCTCCTCGTTTGGCTTACGAACAATAACATTTTTTCCATTTCTTAGTACATATTCCATATACCTCAACTCCTTTACAACTTCATCTCTCAGTTAAACACACCTGCTTACTGAAAGTTCCACATTCTTCACATAGCTAAAAATCATTTATCTATTTCCTTATCATACACCTTTTTCGAATATATAACTGCTATAACCACTGCTAATAATAAATAAATCAACATAAAGATTGTTCCAATCATTCCACTTGTATATATAGTTGTAATGATAGTCAATAAACCAGTAACAATAATACAT
>JAFSIA010000033.1 GCA_017440045.1 Lachnospiraceae bacterium | reverse complement strand
TCTTGATTTCCTTGCCATCAACTGTGATTGAATCATCACCAGCTGTAACTGTCTCAGCCTTCTCGTACTTACCCTGTGAAGAGTCATACTTTAAAAGGTGAGCTAACATCTTTGGGCTTGTTAAATCGTTAATAGCTACTACTTCGTATCCCTCAGCACCAAACATCTGTCTGAAAGCAAGACGTCCAATACGTCCAAAACCATTAATCGCAACTTTTACTGCCATTGTTTAAAATCCTCCTGTTATAGAAAAATAGTATTTTTTGTAAGATTGTTAAAAAAACATCTAACTGCCTTTTATTCTACCTAATTTGTCTAAAAATATCAAGAGCTTTTTCTGACGTAATAAAATTTTAATAGATTATTTTTATTCACACACTTATTCTAATATGATATAATCTGACAAAACATTCATTTTGTCTAAGTTATTCGCTTAGATAATATAAGGAGTACATTATGATAGCAGATTTTCATATGCACACCTGCTTTTCCGGTGATTCAAAGGCAGATGTGGACAATGTTATACAAAGTGCCATCAAAAAAGGCATGAAATATATGTCTATTACAGACCACAACGACTTCGAGTTTGAAAATGGCATATTTGAATTGGACACTGAGAAATATTTTGAATATATGTCCAAAAAGAAAATAGAATATAAGGACCAGATTACTTTATCCGTAGGTATTGAATGTGGTTTAGAGCCAAAATACGCTGACCGCATTAACTCATTACTAAACTCATACGATTTTGACTTTGTTATCGGTTCCTCTCACGTTATAAACGGAAAGGACCCATATTATAAGGAATATTTCGAAAATCGCCCTGTCCATGACGCCATGGTAGAATATCTTATGTCCATCAGCGAGAATCTTGATATATTTGACAACTTTGATGTATATGGACATTTGGACTATATGATGCGTTATGCTCCAATAAGTGCTGAAGAAAAAAGATATAACTATGATGAGTATGGGGAATTATTTGATGAAATCCTAAATAAAATTATTAAAAAAGGACATGGTATCGAAATCAATACCTCTCCTTTGAAATCAGGACTTTTTGACACAAACCCTAACCTCCAGGTGGTTACCCGATACAAGGAGCTTGGTGGAAAGATTATAACAGTAGGCTCAGACGCTCACGAGGCTATCCACGTTGGTCATCACTTTGATGTGGCAGAGCAAATGTTACTAGATGCCGGTTTTACATACTTCAATGTATATAACCAAAGAAAACCAATAACAATTAACTTATAGTTAAAGTTGCAAAACAACTTGGATTTTATATAGGCTATTTATCATCTTGAAAAAAAATATCTACTATATTATAATGTAAAAGATTGTCGAATTTTATAAAGACACATTTAAGATTGGAGTTATCGTTATGGGAATTTTCAAGAAAGACGCTTATAGACTTGGAATCGATATCGGTTCTACTACTGTTAAGGTAGCTATATTAGACAAGGCTGGTGCTATTCTCTTCTCTGCCTATGAGAGACACTATGCCAATATACAGGAGACTCTTGCCGGACTTCTTTCAAAAGCAAAGGAGCAGCTTGGTTCTGTTAAGGTATCCCCTACTGTAACCGGTTCAGGTGGACTTACTTTAGCAAAGCATTTGGAGCTTCCATTTATACAGGAGGTTGTAGCTGTTGCTTCAGCTCTTAATGATTATGCACCTCAAACTGACGTAGCCATAGAGCTTGGTGGTGAGGATGCTAAGATTATCTATTTCTCAAATGGTGTTGAACAAAGAATGAACGGTATCTGTGCCGGTGGTACAGGTTCTTTTATCGATCAGATGGCATCACTTCTCCAGACTGATGCACCTGGTCTTAATGAATATGCAAAAAATTACAAGGCTATCTACCCTATAGCAGCTCGCTGTGGTGTATTTGCCAAGACTGATATACAGCCACTTATCAATGAAGGTGCTACAAAGGAAGATTTGTCAGCGTCTATCTTCCAGGCCGTTGTAAACCAGACTATCTCAGGTCTTGCATGCGGTAAGCCTATCAGAGGTAATGTGGCATTTTTAGGTGGACCACTCCACTTCTTAACAGAGCTTAAGGCTGCCTTTATCCGCACTCTTAATCTCAGCTCTGAGCAGGTTATCGCGCCTACTCATTCCCATCTCTTTGCAGCTTCCGGTGCGGCTCTTAACCACAATCCAGAGGTTTCAGTGAATCTTGATGCTCTTATCGAAAAGCTCTCAAATGGTATCCAGATGGAGTTTGAGATTAAACGTATGGAGCCACTTTTCGCAACAGAGGATGATTACAAAGTATTTACAGACAGACACGACCAGCACAAGGTTGTAAAGGGCGATTTAGCTACATATTCCGGCAACTGTTATATGGGTATTGATGCCGGTTCTACTACTACAAAGGTTGCTTTAGTTGGAGAGGATGGAAGCCTTCTTTACTCCTTCTACAGCTCAAATAATGGTAGTCCTCTGGCTACTACAATTAAGTCTATTAAAGAGATTTATTCTCTTTTACCAAATACAGCAAAGATTGCTTACTCATGTTCAACCGGTTATGGTGAGGCCCTCGTAAAGGCAGCTCTCATGCTTGATGAAGGTGAGGTCGAGACAGTTTCACATTATTATGCAGCTGCATTTTTCAATCCAAACGTAGATTGTATCCTGGATATTGGTGGACAGGATATGAAGTGTATAAAGATAAAGAACAATACTGTAGACAGTGTTCTCTTAAACGAGGCATGTTCTTCAGGATGTGGTTCATTTATCGAGACATTTGCCAAATCATTAAACTACTCTATTCAGGATTTTGCCAAGGCTGCCCTATTTGCATCTAACCCTATTGATTTAGGTTCAAGATGTACTGTATTTATGAACTCAAATGTAAAGCAGGCACAGAAGGAAGGTGCTACTGTTGAAGATATATCAGCAGGTCTTGCATATTCCGTTATAAAGAATGCCCTTTACAAGGTTATAAAGATTACTGACCCTAAGGATTTAGGCGAAAATGTAGTTGTGCAGGGTGGTACATTCTACAATGATGCTGTCCTTAGAAGCTTTGAGCAGATTTCCGGCTGTACAGCAGTCAGACCTGACATTGCCGGTATAATGGGTGCTTTCGGTGCTGCTCTTATTGCAAAAGAAAGATTCCACGAGTCAAACAGTGAGAAATCTTCTATGCTCTCTATCGATGAGATAAATGAGTTGCAGTTTGATACATCTATGTCTAGATGTAAGGGCTGTACAAACAGCTGTTTATTAACTATAAATCGTTTCAGCGGTGGTAGACATTTTGTCACAGGTAACCGTTGTGAACGTGGTGTTGGTGGTACAAAGAACAAAGAGAACATTCCAAACCTTTACGATTATAAGAACAAGAGAATTTTTGGTTATGAGCCACTTACTGCTGATGAAGCACCACGTGGTACTGTAGGTATTCCAAGAGTTCTTAATATGTATGAAAATTATCCTTTCTGGGCTACATTCTTTAAGGAGTTAGGCTTTAGGACAGTCCTTTCACCACAGTCTACCAGAAAGATTTATGAGCTTGGTATTGAGTCTATTCCTAGTGAATCAGAGTGTTACCCAGCCAAGCTTGCACACGGTCATATTTCATGGCTCATAAAGCAGGGTATTGATTTCATCTTCTACCCTTGTATACCTTATGAGAGAAATGAGACTCCTGATGCAAACAACCACTTCAACTGCCCTATCGTTACATCATATGCTGAAAACATTAAAAACAATGTTGAGGAGCTTCGTACTGAAAAGATTAAATTTATGAATCCTTTCATGTCTATGACTAACGAGCAGGTTCTTGAAAAGAGACTTGTTGAAGAATTCTCAAAGGAATTTGGCATTTCTGCTTCTGATATTAAGGATGCTTGTAAAAAGGCATGGGCTGAGATGGATAACGCTAGACGCGACATCTCTAAGAAGGGCGAAGAAACCATCAAATACTTAAATGAAACAGGTAAACGTGGTATTGTTTTGGCCGGCCGTCCATATCATATTGACCCAGAAATCAATCACGGTATTCCTGAGCTCATAAACTCTTATGGTATCGCTGTCTTAACTGAGGATTCTATTTCTCATTTAGGTCAGGTTGAGCGTCCTCTTATCGTTATGGACCAGTGGATGTACCATTCAAGACTTTACAGAGCTGCTAACTACGTAAAGACAACTGAAAATCTCGACTTAGTTCAGCTTAATTCATTTGGATGTGGTCTTGATGCCGTAACAACAGACTGTGTTAACGATATTCTTTCAAAATCAGGAAAGATATATACGGTATTAAAGATTGATGAGGTAAACAACTTAGGTGCTATCCGTATCCGTATCCGTTCTCTCCTCTCTGCTCTTAGAGTTCGCGAGAACAAGGATATTAAGAGAACTATCGTCCCTGCAAATATCAATCGTGTTGAGTTTACAGAGGAGATGAAGAACGAAGGTTACACTCTCTTAACACCTCAGATGTCACCAATTCACTTTGAATTACTTGAGCCAGCCATTAAGGCTTGCGGACTTAACATAAAGATTCTTCAGGCTGACACAAAGGACCCTGACTATAAGCTTAAGTGTAAGCAGGCTGTCGATATTGGTCTTAAGTATACAAATAATGATGCATGCTACCCTTCTCTTATCGTTGTAGGTATGATGATGGAGGCCGTACTTTCTGGCGAATATGATACAAATAAGCTTGGTATCATAATGACTCAGACCGGTGGTGGATGTCGTGCTTCAAATTATGTCGGTTTCTTAAGACGTGCTTTAGAGAAGGCCGGACTTCCTCACATCCCTGTTGTCTCATTAAGCGTTCAGGGACTTGAGAAGAACAGTGGTATGAAATTCACTCCTACTATAGTAGTTAAGGCTGTTCAGGCTCTTATTTATGGTGACGTATTTATGCGTTGTCTCTACCGTATGAGACCATACGAATTAGAGAAGGGCTCTGCTGATAAGCTTCATGAGTCATGGGTTAAGAAATGTATTGATTCTTTGACAAAAGATGGCTTTAATTTAGGCGAGTTCAAGAAGAATATTCGCGGTATCATAAGAGACTTTGATAACCTTCCTATTGATGAAAACCTTGTTAAGCCAAGAGTTGGTATCGTAGGTGAGATTTTAGTTAAATTCCTTCCATCAGCTAATAATTATTTAGTTGAGCTCTTAGAGCAGGAAGGCGCTGAGGCAGTAGTACCTGATTTACTTGACTTCTTCTTCTACAGCTTCTACAATTCAAACTTCAAGGCTTCGCACCTTGGAATGAAGAAAAAGACTGCTACTATCTCAAATATAGGTATTAAAGCACTTGAATACTTAAGAAAGACTGTCAATACAGAATGTAAGAACAGTAAACACTTTACTGAGCTTTCTGATATCAGAGAGCTTTGTAAGATGGCTGAGAAAATTGTTTCTCCTGGTAATCAGACAGGTGAAGGTTGGTTCCTCACAGCTGAAATGCTTGAACTTATACATAATGGAGCACCAAACATCGTTTGTGCACAGCCATTTGGTTGCCTCCCTAACCATGTTGTTGGAAAGGGTGTTATCAAGGAAATTCGTCGTCAGCACCCAGAGGCAAATATTGTTGCCGTTGACTACGACCCTGGTGCCAGCGAGGTAAATCAGCTTAATAGAATCAAGCTTATGCTTGCAACAGCAAACAAAAACATTGATAAAAAATAGCACTTTAAAAGGCTTCACCCTGCGGTGAAGCCTTTATTACTTTATTAATCATTAAACTAAATCTGCCAATCTATTGGCTCTATACCATTCTTTATCAAAAATTCATTTGCCTGGCTAAAATGCTTACATCCAAAGAAACCTCTATATGCAGACAATGGGCTTGGATGTGGCGCCTTTAATAATAGATGCTTAGGATTATCTACTTTAGCTGCTTTCTTTTGCGCCGGTGCTCCCCAGAGAAGATAAACAATTGGTCTGTCCTGCTCATTTAAAATACGAATAGCCGCATCAGTGAACTTTTCCCAGCCTATTCCCTGATGGGAATTTGCCTGATGTGCTCTAACAGTAAGCACAGTGTTTAACATTAACACTCCCTGGTCAGCCCACTTCTTCAAATATCCATTATTTGGTATATCGCACCCTAAATCATCATGAAGTTCCTTATAAATATTAACCAATGAAGGTGGTATAGCCACATCAGGCTTCACTGAAAAGCAAAGACCAGGTGCCTGACCCACGTTATGATATGGGTCCTGTCCAATAATTACACACTTCACATCAGATAAAGGCGTATAGTTAAATGCATTGAATATGTCATCAGATGGCGGGAATATTGGATGTGTCTTATATTCCTCCACTACTTTTTCATATAATGTTTTATAATAAGGCTTTTTAAATTCTTCTGACAAAGCCTCTCGCCAATCATTACTAATTGCTGCCATATTTTTCTCCTATAATCTAACAGGTATATCTCTACTCTGAAGATATTTCTTCAACTCACATATCTCCATTTCTTTGTAGTGGAAAAGAGATGCCGCTAACACAGCTTCTGCTCCTCCTTCTGTTAGTGCATCATAGAAATGTTCCATTGTACCTGCTCCGCCTGATGCAATGACAGGAATTGAAACCACTGATGATATTGCTTTTGTAAGCTCTATATCATAGCCATTCTTTGTGCCATCACAATCCATACTTGTGAGAAGTATTTCACCGGCTCCCAGCTCATAAACTTTTTTCGCCCATTCTACTGCGTCAATTCCCATATCCACGCGGCCACCGTTTTTAAATATATTCCAGCCGCCATCTGGTCTTCTCTTAGCATCAATAGCTACTACTACACACTGTGAGCCAAATTTATCTGCCGCTTCTGCCACAAGGTTCGGATTCATTATCGCTGCCGAATTGACTGCAACCTTATCAGCTCCAGCTCTAAGCACTTCCTTGAAATCATCAACTGTACGTATGCCACCTCCTACAGTAAATGGAATAAATACATTCTCAGCAACTCTGTTAACCATATCAACTACTGTTTTTCTCTGGTCACTTGATGCTGTAATATCAAGGAATACCAATTCATCTGCTCCTGCTTTATCGTATGCCTTTCCAACCTCAACCGGGTCGCCTGCATCTCGCAAGTCCACAAAATTTATACCTTTTACCACTCTGTTGTTATTTACATCCAGACATGGAATAATTCTCTTTGTATACATAATCGTCACTCCGTTCTACAACTGTGCAAAATTTGAAAGTATCTTAAGTCCTGTGTCACTACTTTTCTCTGGATGGAACTGACAAGCAAATACGTTGTCCTTTTCCACTGATGCATGGATATTACATCCATACTGAGTACAAGCCTTTACAATGGCTTCATCCTTAGCCTTAAGATAATATGAATGCACAAAATAAACATATGACTGATTCTGTATGTCCTTAAAAAGTCTTCCATCAGGTGCTATTTCAAGGGAATTCCATCCTATGTGTGGAATCTTTAATCCCGGCTCCTCTGGGATTCTTAAAATCTCTCCATCTAAAATACCAAGACCTGGCACTCCCTTTGACTCATCACTGCTCTTAAAAAGTAGCTGTAAGCCTAAACATATGCCGATAAATGGTGTCTTTTTATCACACACATCCTCTATAACCTGAACAAGCTTATATTTATTAAGCTTCTCCATGGCATCCCCAAAGCTTCCAACTCCTGGGAGCACTACTTTGTCTGCGCTTAAAATAATATCTTTATCCCTTGTGACAATTGTTTCCTGTCCAAGATAGTTAAACGCCTTTTCTACACTTTTTATATTTCCTGCATCGTAATCAATGATAGCAATCATTTTCTATTCCTCTTCAACATTATTTTTTTGATAATTTAGTCTAGCCTCAGCTGCGATACTTCTAACTACTACGGCATACTCGTCGTCGTCCTTTATCATGTACATCTCTCTTGCCTGACTCTCTGTCACGCCGTAAACAGCCTTAAGCTTTGCATCTACCCAGCCTAGAACCACTGTCATTTCATCAAAACATTCTAGCTCTCTAGCTTCATTCTGGTATTTGTCATACATCTTAACTGCCTTTATCAACGAGTCAAGACCATGTTCAAAATCCTCTAAAAGCATATATGTCTTAAATGCTTCATAATGTCGGTCCATAAGCATAATTGTCTCAAGCTGATCGAAGAATGTTTGATGGTCAGTCTCCTTCATTTCCAGTCCTCTGAGAAGGGTATATGCATCATTAAACTTACTCTCATACTTCTCTTGGTCGATAACCTCACCCTCTTCTGGCTCAGAACCGTACACATAGAGAGCTATTGCCTCATAAAATTGCTCATTGTAATGATAATAATCACCGCCAAGCTTAGCACCAATGACAACAACTACTACAAATGATATTGCAAATATAATAAATATAGTTGGAACCTTTATAATTTCATCCGGCTCCTTAACCTTCTTTTCCTTTTCCTTCTTAGGCTTCTTAGCTTTGGCGCTCTTAGCATTCTTAGCCTTCTCAGCTTTCTCTTTCTTAGCCTTTTCCTTCTTTTCCATTTTCTCCCTCTTCTTCTTTTCCTTTGGATCCTCCTCGTCGCCTAAGAGCTCATCCTCATCGATTTCTCCATCATCCATCTGCTTCATAAGGCGGTCATTTTCGCCCATATCATCAAAGATAGAATCATCCAAGCCTAAATCTCCACCGATTTCCTCTGATGCATTTGAATCATCAAGACCAAAGGCTTCGTCATCATCAGACATTCCACCTCCAAGGCTTCCCAAATCTATATCGCCAAAATCCGAGAAATCATCATCAATCTCTGTCTGAAGATCCTCTCTGGATTTCTTTTCCTTTTTATTCTTCTTTTTCTTCTCCTTTGGAGGCTTTTCCTTCTTCTCTTTCCTTGAGAATAAGCCCTTTTTCTTTGGCTTCTCCTCTATATCATCTGGAAGTTCCCCTTCGCCCTCCTCCATTCCGAGAATATCATAAAGACCTTTTAAATCTTCCTCTACAGCTGTATCTTCACTGGCTATTGCTTCATTTACTAATGCCTGTTCCTCAGTATCATCCATATCTGCAAGTAATTGCTCCAAATCAGGCATATCATCTGCAATTGAAGCCTGCTCTGCATCTGACATTGTTTCCGTAGCAAAAGCAGCTCTCAAAGACTCCATATCGTCATCAAGATTGACCTCTTCATTTGCTTCTGGTTGTATATTAGGTTGCATTTGTAACTCTGGCTCTATCTGTACCTCAGGTTCCAACTGTACATCCGGCACAGTCATCATTTCAGGCTGTACATCTACATTAGAAGGCATCACTAAAGGAGCTTCCTCTTGTACTGAGTCAACCTCATCCATTATACCTCCAAGAAGCTCTTCATCCGAATCTCCGAAGAACTCTTTTTCAAAATCTGAAAGAAATTCTTCATCTGAAGCACCTATATTATCTTCATTTCCAAAGTTTATCTCTTCCTCTAACAGACTGTCATCTAAACTGTCGCTGTCAGATTGCTCGTCCGCTGCTCCTGTTATAGAACGCAATAAGCTATCGAGATAATCTTCTTCTGATGTATTATTTCTGTTAGACATATTAACCTCCACAAATTACTTAACCAAATCTTCTATAAATCTAATTCCGCTTGATTTAACAGGTATTGCCTTACCCTCAATATCCTCTGCAATCTGCCAGAATTTTTCATTCACTCTTATAAGTACCGCCTTATTATTAACGGCTGCCACCTTTTCAAATGGCCATCTTATCACTGTAGGAGTATCAAAACCTTCCGAAAGCTCTAGCATAACAATCTTTCTATTAAGAGTTTTCTGCAACCATGCAGTATACATATCCCACTGTTCTCTATATCCTTCAGCAGAATAATTGTTTGTCTTATAAAGGTTTACACTCATAACCTGCTTACACATTGGACACTGTGGCATAGCTTCTTTAAGCTCATTCCACATTTCATCACTATGTAAATCTGCTGACTTTCTGTATTTATCAATTATTGATTTAATATTATCAAAAACCTCTTTTGTCTCGTATACAGTTTTAAAGCATCCTTTATGGCATTTCATTAATCCATAAGTTCCTAAAGGTGCCACTATTCTGTCCTTATCAAAATCAGACAATGTAATAATGTCATCGTTACAGGTTGTAACCACAAAATAATTATTTTTACCTAATGAATTAAGGTATTTGAACAAACCATTGTATAAATTGAGCTTCTCCATAACAGCTTTATTCTGACCATCATTTATACTGTCATAAATAAATGTATGCTCAATCCATTGCTTCTCCAAATCATCTAAGGAACTCTCATCTAAATTAAGTTCCTTGTATACCAAATTATCAGCTAATATATCATCCTTACTGACACCAAACTCCTTGCCAATGCCTATAAGAACCATATCCGCATCTTTTATTCTGTCCTTACACTCTGCTAAAACTTCCATTTCCTATCCCAACTTTACCCTATTCTTTTACGAACAGCAGGGATTGATTCGTGGAACCAACCCCTACCATATGCCTTAAGCGTTATCTATTAATCCATCAATAATCCTTACAAGATTACCAATCTCCGGCTTTGACAACTGTGCATCTGCACCTAATAGCTCGCCTTTCTTTCTCATCTCATCATTAACAAGTGATGAGAATATTACCAATGGAATATCCTTAAGCTTCTCATCAGTCTTTACTAACTTTGTGAGACGATGACCATCCATAATCGGCATCTCTATATCAGTTATAATACATCTTACATTTTGCTTAATAGTTCCCTCTTTTTTACACTCTGAAAGGAATTCCCACGCCTCTGAGCCATTGGCTGTTGCCTTAACATTTGTATAACCAGCCTTATGTAATGAATCTAATATAAGCTTACTAAGAAGTGGTGAATCCTCTGCCATAAGTATAGGTGTTGAATTTCTATCTCTCATACCTAACGCATCAATTTCTGATACCTTAAGACCAGTCTCCGGACTAATATCTGTGATGATTTTTTCAAAGTCAAGTATGATAACAAGCTTATTATTTACTTTGATAATACCTGTGGCAATAGCTGAATCAGCCGCACTTATGGTTGTATCCGGCTTAATAATGTCAGCCCATGATACACGATGTATACCAACTACACTCTTTACATGAAATGCAATATCCAGCTTATTAAAGTTTGTGATAATCATCATATCCGATTTTTCCAACGGCACATTAATGTTCAAGTGACTTGGAAGATTGATAACTGTTATCATCTTATCTCTTGGCATAAATATACCTTCGATATCAGGATGAGAATTTGGAACAGGTGTAACTGCCTGGTATCCAATAATTTCACGTACCTTTGCTACATTGATACCATAATGATTCTCACCAACTGTAAATTCCAATACTTCCAGTTCATTAGTTCCATTTTCAAGTAAGATGTTTGTTTCCATAACTTTATGTCCTCCTAGCTTTATTTTACTTTATCTTAACTGTATTTACTTCACTATCAGACTTAACATCCAGCGTAATGTCTGTAATATTAGCTGCATATGTCTCATTCATCTCAAACACCAAAATCATCTCAACTGTCATTCCTGCTGGGATAGTGCCCTTAAATGTATTAAGTGCCTCTGGCAAAAGTGTAATATGAGCATTTGTTTTTACTGATTTATTAAAAACACCTCTAAATGAAAGGTCTTTAGTTACAAAATCAATCGCATAGTCTGCTCCAGACTTATTTGTGACATTAAACTTTAAAACAACAAGCTTTTTTCCCTCATATGCCTTAATTACGAATACCGGCTCACCATCTGTTTCCGGATAGCTGCTACATACCTGTAATCCAGTGTAATCAATAGATAATCCATCAGTGCCCAAAGCGCTCTCCATAGTAACATATTTTGTAGCTGTATTTCCATTTTCTCCACCAGTGCTGGAATTTCCGTTTTCTCCGTTACTGTTTGTCGGTTCCTCAACCGGTTCCGTAGGAGTCTCACTAGGCTTTTCCGCTTCTAAATCGACATGATTTAAGCCCACCATATAGTTGTTGTCATGCTCTAATACTGAATATACCGCATATCCAACAAACTTTGCTTCCTGCTCTTCTGTAAGCTCAATTTTCTCAACACAGCCAGTCATCATAGCAAGCATTAACGATATAAAAATGAACATTAATTTTTTCTTCATAAGGGCACCTATTTCTTAGTTAAAATAAATCACAAATATTCTAAAAATTTACATATATTTTATCATTTTTTGCAAAAATATTCAACTGTTTATTTAATATCATAGCTTGTTTCTACTTCAAACCAAAAAGCAACTCCTGTAGGGGTATTATAAGCTCCGCACTGCATGTGAATAGAGTCCATTATTGCCTTTACTATAGATAAGCCAATACCACTGCCACCATACTCTCGGGTTCTAGCCTTGTCCACTTTATAGAACTTCTCCCAAATACGTTCAAGAGCCTCATCAGGAATGTTGTCACCTGTATTTTCCACTGTAACTCGCACAACAAGCTCCCTGTTTTCCACCGTAATCTTTACAACCTTATCACCCGAAAGATGATTTAAGGCATTACTAATGTAATTTGAAATCACTTCCTCTATCTGGAACTCATCTGCCCACACATAAACAATATTATTATGGTCAAAATCAACATTTGCTCCCTTCTCTTCAATGAGAATGTTTACCTGATTCAAAAGATTATCAATTGTCTGCACTATATCAAATCGTTCGTACTCAACCGGCATATTGCCAAATTCAATCTGATTTAGAGTCAAAAGCTTCCTAACCATCTTATTCATTTTTGCCGCTTCATCCACGATTACATCGCAATAAAATTCTCTGCTCTCCGCATCATCATTGACACTTTCCTTTAAGCCCTCAGCATACCCCTGAATAATCGCTATAGGAGTCTTTAGTTCGTGAGATACATTGGAGATAAATTCTTTTCTGAGTTCATCTATCTCTGTTTTTTCCTTAATGTCATTCTGCAGCTGGTTATTTGCACTTTTAAGCTCTGAAATGGTCTTTTCCAACACAATAGACATTTCATTCATACTCTCACCAAGAACGCCTATTTCATCCTTAGATTCTCCAGTGTACCTTACGTCAAACTCAAGGTTTGACATCTTCTTTGACACTCTTGCCAGCTCCCTTATAGGTTTACTTATCTTTGATGCAATGAAGCTAGTCAAAATAATACCGACTACAATAATAATAAATGCCACATAAAAATAAAATCTGTTTGCAACACTTACTACCTCCTGCATACTCTCAAAGGAAACACGCATCAAAAAAAGATACCCACAGTCAAGCTCACCAAACATTTCAATATAATCCATGTCTGTGTCTTCATTGGTATATATATACATTTCGTAATTGGTGGCTATTTCCAGCACTTCCTTCTTCGAAGTATTGATATTAAAGATAATCTCCTTGATTCGATTCATCATATTTTCATCATCTGTTATATCATCAATCGGAACATTTGCCAGAACCTCCATACCTGTTGTATTTATAACAAGCATTTGTGCTCCCTGACTGTAACTATTGTTTCTTAAAATATCAACACCTGTAGCGCTGGCAACTACATTACCACGCGAATCCACATAAAAAGTGCGATTGAGCGTATCATATATATCCACCAACGCTTCCTGCTTTGTATTCATATAATAATTCCCAAGAAAAATACTATTTATAATCGTTCCGATAATAATAGTACCGGCAGTTATCCCTACAAGAACAACTGCCAGTTTTAATCTAAGTGAATGCTTTAATGATTCCATATCTAAACCTCGAATTTGTAGCCCATACCCCATATTGTCTTAATATAATCTGCATCATCAGTAAGCTTTGCCCTAAGCTTCTTAACATGAGTATCAATAGTGCGGGCATCACCAAAGTAGTCATAGCTCCAAACTGCATTTAAAATATTTTCCCTAGAAAGAGCAATACCCTTATTCTCAACAAAATAGACTAATAATTCAAATTCCTTAAAGCTCAATTCTACGATATTTCCACACACTCTGACCTGATGTGCCAGCTTGTCTATCTGCAAATTTCCCACAGTGATGATACTGTCTGCCCCAAGCTTATTGGCTCTCCTTAGTATGGCATCAACTCTGGCAACAAGAATCTTCGGACTAAATGGCTTAGAGATATACTCATCTACTCCCAGCTCAAATCCCATAAGCTCATCCTGCTCCTCCGATTTCGCTGTAAGCATAATGATGGGAACCTTTGATGTCTTGCGAATCTCGTGACATACCTGCCAACCATCCATTTTAGGCATCATAACATCCAGGATAATAAGTGATATACCTTTATCTCTATAGAAAATATCCATAGCCTCTTCTCCATCAGAAGCCTCTATCACCAAGTAATCCTTTTTTACAAGAAAGTCTTTAACAAGCTTTCTCATTCTACTCTCGTCATCAACCACAAGAATTTTTAAATCATTCATAAATGTACCTCCAATTTTTATATGTACTATTCAACTGTAGGTTCATTTTCCAACTCATCTTCCCTCTGTTTAAGCGCTTCCTCACGTGCTTTCAGCTGTTGCTCCCACTGCACCAATGAGTCTTCTCTGTCACTGTATTCTCTCTCTAACCTATCTCTATAGTTTAATACATTAATATTATCACTATTATTTGCTATTGCTATTACCAAAATAATAACAATAATAAGAATGATATTAATAATCACAGAATTTATAAACTTATTCCTATAGGAAGATTCTATGTCCAACGCCTTCATATTGCGTATAACTTCTCTTTTTGACAACTGTGACTTCTCTTTTTTTGCTTTGGGAGCCTTTACCCTCTTACTCTCTGCAACTGGTATAGGAAGTTCGGCTAACTGCTCCTCTGTGTACTGACCTGATTTCTCCAAAACATCTCTCAGTTCACAGAGATATCTTATACCTACCGGTGTTTTAAAAACATTTTTTTCTATAATGCTTTTGTAAACCGCATAAACATTTGCAGGATTATTTATATTAGTCCTGCTACGCATATACATCACACCATCATATTCATTTTTTGCTTCCATAGCCTCTGCCTTTGTTTTAAACACAAAGCCATCAACAATAAGTTTATCGTTAGCCATACCTTCTCCAATTTATTTTAATAAGTATCTAACTCTATTTTCTCGATAATAACTTCTGTAGCTGGTACACCATTCTTGTCTGTCTCAACTGCTGCAACAGCATCTACAACATCAAGTCCCTCAATTACCTGACCAAATACTGTATGTGCTCTATAAAGCCAACATGCACCACCATTTTCTCTGTAATAGTCAATAATATCCTCTACAGCTCCACCCTGTCTAAGTGCCATAAGGTGTTCAATATGATATGTTGAAGTCTGTACAATAAAGAACTGTGAACCGTTTGTTGAAGCACCTGAGTTCGCCATACATAATGCGCCTCTAATAGGAATAAGGTACTTTGAAAACTCGTCCTCAAATGCTGCATAAGCTCCTGTTACACTAGGCCATATACTATTTCCACCAGAGCCACTTCCATCTGGCGAACCACCCTGAATCATGAAATCATCTATAATTCTATGGAATGGTGCTCCATCATAGTAACCTTCCTTAGCATGTGTAACAAAGTTATCAACAGCCATAGGTGCCTGCTCTGGGAAGAATCTTACAGTGACAACACCATAATTCTTAATATGAATATGTGCAATAAGGTCGCCTGACTCCGGCTCGGCATACTGAACAACCGCTGCATCCCTATCTGCATCACCTGTATATCTTGCTATCATATCTCTTATTTCATACTCTACACCTGTAACCTCATCAATTGCATTATTAAGCTTTATTTTGTCATAGAGGAAATAACCTGCAATAACTGCCACTATAGCAACTGCAATTGATACGATTATCATATTTCTTTTTGTTTTAGGATTTTTATCCTTTTTCTGCTCGTTCTTATCAACGACCTTTTCTGTTTCATTATTTACTTCTTCAAGTAACTCTTTGCTTACGCCTTCCATTTTTTTACTCCTATCATTATAAATTTCCTTTTTTATCTAAAAAGTATACCATATACACTATCAAAAAGCAACGAAACCACAATATCTACACAATTTAGCTTCGGTTATTCATCCTTCGGTAATGTTCTTAAAAACTGCACCACAAGTGGCAACGTTGCACAGAATGACAAAATATCAGCAATGGTCTGTGCCATCTGTATACCAGTTAATCCGAAGAAATACCACATAATAAGCAACACAGGTATAAAGAATAATCCACTTCTAAGCATTGCCAAAAACGTCGCCTTTCTATTCTCTCCAATACTTTGAAACAGCATATTAGAGCATATAGTTAACGGCTGAAAAAACAGAGCAACCAGCTGAAATCTCAGTGCCACGGTACCAATCTCTATAACCTCTTTGCTATCCCTAAAAAGTCCAATTAGACTTCCAGATACGAAGAATCCGCAGATTGCCAATGTTCCAAGCAACACCTCGCCTGTATAAAATGTAAATGCAAATGCTTTCTTTACACGTGAAAATTTTCTTGCACCATAATTGAACGCCGATACCGGCTGGAATCCCTGACCGATACCCAAGCCTACTGCAAAGATAAAGAAGCATATTCTGTTTACAATAGACATCGCTGCTACAGCTGCATCTCCAAAGCCTCCTGCAAGACCATTTAAAACCATTGTAGAAATGCTGTTTAAGCCCTGGCGAATCAGACTCGGGAAGCCTGTTTTTGCTACAAGTGTAAGCGGTGCAAACATGTCCCTGTTCATATGCCTTATGGAAAGCTTGCTCTGAGTCTTTCCCATCAAAAACATAGTAAGTAATATCAAGAAGCTCACAAGCTGTGACAAAGCTGTTGATAATCCTGCTCCTGCTATACCCATATCAAAGCCAAAAATCAGAATCGGGTCAAATGCAATATTTACAACTGCACCTACAATAAGTCCAATCATAGAAAGGTAAGCTTTGCCTTCATATCGCAAAATATTGTTTAAAACAAAGCTTGTCATCATAACAGGTGCTGCCAGTAAAATATAAATGCCATATCCCTTTGCATAAGGCAGAATTGTCTTTGTACTACCAAGCATCATCATAAGAGGCTCAATAAATATAAGACCTAGCAGACCTAATACCATACCTGAAAATAGCGCAGCGAAAAAGCTGACAGAAGCATAAACCTCTGCACTTTTAACATCTTTTTCTCCCAGCTTTCTGGCTATTATACTTCCTGCACCATGGCCGAACATAAAGCCCACAGCCTGTATAATAGCCATAAGTCCAAAAACAATACCAACTGCACCACTGGCACTATCACCCAAGGTACCCACGAAATATGTATCTGCCATATTATAAATATTAGTGACTAACATACTTATGGTAGTCGGTATTCCCAGCGCTATAACAAGCTTTGACACCGGAGTATTAACCATTTTATTGTAATGTGCATCTACTGCCATACTGCTCATCTTATTCACCTATCGCCGATAAAATATTTGATGCAATCATACCCTTTTCAGACATGCGACTTGGATTTTTCATCTCTTCTTCCATCTCTATATCTAAAATCACATCATAAACTTCCATCAGACCATCCTCATCTAAATTCAAAACAGTCTCCTTAGACATTCCCATTTCCTTGCAAATCATCTTAATCTCAGCATCACCTAATGCTTTTAACTTGTCATTCATACTTTTTCCTTCCTTCATAAAAGCCCTCGCTAGGAGGGCTTTTTGCATAATCGAAGACGCTTTACACTACGATTTTATTCTTAATAATTCTCTTTTCTCACTTCAAAGAAGCTCTGTGGATGGTTACATACAGGGCAAACCTCTGGAGCCTTTGTGCCTGTAACAAGATGTCCACAGTTGCGGCATTCCCACATAACAACACCACTCTTCTCAAATACTTCCTTCATCTCAACATTTTTAAGAAGTGCTCTGTATCTTTCCTCGTGAGCCTTCTCAATAGCTGCAACACCTCTAAACTGTGCTGCTAACTCTGTAAATCCTTCCTCTTCAGCATCCTTTGCCATTCTCTCATACATATCAGTCCACTCATGGTTCTCACCTTCTGCTGCATGTAAAAGATTTTCTTCTGTTGTTCCAAGCTCACCTAATGCCTTAAACCAAAGCTTTGCATGCTCTTTCTCATTCTCTGCTGTCTTTAAGAAAAGCTCAGCTATCTGCTCATAGCCATTCTTCTTTGCCACTGATGCAAAATATGTGTACTTATTTCTTGCCTGTGACTCTCCTGCAAATGCCTCCCATAAGTTTTTCTCTGTCTTAGTTCCTGCGTACTTGTTCTGTGCCATAGTATTATTCTCCTTTTCTATATTATTATCTGCACTCCCTGCAGCTTGTACCTTAGTAAAATCTGATGCCGGGTGCTTACAAAGTGGACAAGTAAAATCCTCCGGTAATTCTTCACCCTCATACTCATATCCACATATTTCACAACGCCAGATAGTCTTTCCATCTTCTTTTTTCTCACTACCAGGCTTTGGCTTAATATGCTCATGATAATATGCATATGTGGCAGATGGTGTGTTTGATAACACCTTCATATTGCAAACCTCACCTATGAAGATAGTATGAGTTCCCACATCCACTGTATCTACAACCTTTGCCGAAATATATGCATTTGTACCTTTTGTAATGTATTTTACACCATTTCCACTGTCTTCACAATATTTGAAATCTAAAAACTTGTCTACATCCCTTCCTGACTGGAAGCCAAAATGCTGAAACAGTTTAAAATCAGCATCTTCACTGATAATAGAGACAACCATCTCACCGGTATTCATAATCATATCATGCGTGTAATTCTGCTTGTTTACAGCCACGCTTATTCGCTTTGGATTATCAGCAACCTGAATAGCAGTATTAACAATGCATCCGTTATGCTTATTCCCTTCTCTTGCTGTGATTACGAACAAACCATAAGTTAATTTAAACATTGCCTGTGCATCCATCTTTACACCTCCATATATTGTACTTTTATATATTATAGCTATAAAATAGCATTTATAAACTAATTTACCCTATGTAATGTAGTTAAAACTCCATCCTGCGACAATATCATTTTGTTTCTAGACAATTCCAATACTTCATAATCCGAAGATGATACTTCATCATATAGTTCTGTCATCAAAGTAAGTACTTTATCTTCCTCATCATATGTCCATGCTATTTGAAAATCTGTAGCACGCTCCCCTTCCATTGATATATATACAATTCCAGTTCCATCCTCATTAAGCACATATTCAATTGTAATAAGACTGTCATCTGTTTTCCATCTGCCTGCTATCTCAGGCTCCTTGAAAACCAATATTAATATAATCGCTATAATGATGGCAGATAAAATCCCCACTGCTACCAATGCACCTACAGCCAGGCCGGATAACTTCCTCGCCTGCGTATTGATAGGCTCTGTAGAATCGTATTGTTTAATATTTAAATCATTATCCATAGTATTTTACCTCAATTGCTATATATATAAATTATATCAAAATATAGGTTTATGTAAAGAAAAAAAGCAATCCTTTCGAATTGCTTTTTCAATGGAGATGAGGGGAGTTGAACCCCTGTCCAAAAGCCTATCCCATGTTCTTCTACTATCATAGTCAGTTCTTTGACATTCCCTCCTCTGCACGGGAACTAACACCCTTACAGATTCAGTAGCTTCATAAATCTATCGCCGACTCAAAGCTTTGCCTGCGATGTTCCCTACAAGGTCGATGCCTTAATCCCGGCTGTAGGACACCAGGTTAAGACAGCTGCAACTAGGCAGCGTAAGCTAAATTATCTTCAGCGTTTATATTTAAGTTTGCCATTTAACGCATTGCATACGGATAGCTTCACCATCTTCAAAGCCCCTGTCGAAACCAGTACATCCCCGAGATGA
>JAFSIA010000032.1 GCA_017440045.1 Lachnospiraceae bacterium | reverse complement strand
CGGGAAATATATATGTTAAAAAAAATGGTTACTGTAATCCTTGGGGGGTGTTTGAGTCTGATTATGACGAGATTGAGGAGTTTATTGAGTATTTTATAGATAATGTTAAAGGTTATAAATATATAATTTGGTGATGTTAAGAAAATCTATTTTGCAAGGAGGTTACATATGGATAAACAGGTGAGTGTCAAGAATCTTATATTAGGTGCAATCATTATTTTGCTTTGTATATTACTATATCCAAGGCAAGGTGGAGCCAGCTCATATGATACATATTATTCACCATTTTACCGTGTCGATTATTATGATGGTGAGAGTATTTATAGTGATGTGAAGGGCGTGCAAATAAGTATATTAGGCTTTAAAATCTACGACAATACGAGATAGGAAAATGAATGAAAGTGAAAAAATGTGTAAAAATTAGTGTGAAAAAGTTGTAAAAATGTGTAAAAACATTCAAAAAAAGCTGTAAAAACGTGAAAAAGTTGCCTTGATAAAAATGCGAAAATGTGATAAGCTTTCTCTGAAACAGTGTAAGAGAGGTGTTGTGTAATGAAACGTAATGCGATAGATGCACTTATCAAGTGGAAAAATGATGAGGAGCGTAAGCCCATGGTTCTTAAAGGAGCTCGTCAGGTTGGCAAGACTTGGTTAATGAAAAAATTTGGTAAAATATATTATGATAGTTTTGTATATTTTAATTTTGACGAGGAGGACGAATTGAGGTCTATTTTTGAAGCTAATAAGAATCCTCAACGCATTGTAGAATTATTATCATTGGTTGCTGGTGAGAAGATTCAACCAGAAAAAACGCTTATTATTTTTGATGAGATTCAGGAGTGTCCATCTGCGCTGAATGCACTGAAATATTTTAAAGAAAAAGCAAACGAATACCATGTAATCGCAGCAGGCAGTTTGCTTGGTACTTTATTGGCTCAACCTAAATCTTATCCAGTCGGTATGGTAAATCTTTTGGATATTTCACCATTGACTTTTGATGAGTTTCTTAATGCGACAGATGAGTCACTGTTTGCTTACTATCAGAGCATTACAAAGGAGCAAGAAATAGAAGAGCTGTTTCATAATCGCTTGATGGAGGCATATAACAACTACCTTATTATCGGTGGCATGCCTGAATGTGTTGCTTCGTGGGTAAAGTATAAGGACCCAGCAAGAATTGCGCAGATACAAAAGGAACTTGTTCAGATATATGAAAATGATTTTTCTAAGCATAATGGTAAAGTGAACAGTGGAAGAATACTGATGGTTTTTCGAAGCATTGTGACACAACTTGCAAAGTCCAATGAGAAGTTTATGTATGGAGCAGTGCGTGAAGGAGGTAGAGCACGTGATTTTGAAGAGGCGATTGAATGGCTTGTATCTGCCGGTATGTTGAATCGTGTTTATAATGTATCAAAGTTAGAGCACCCACTTTCTGCTTTTGAGAAATTAGACCAATTTAAATTGTTTGTATTTGATACAGGACTTCTTAAGTATATGGCGGGTATTGATAATAGTGCTATTCTGCTAAAATCAGATTATCAGTTCAAGGGCCCATTGACAGAAAATTACGTATTACAACAACTATGCGCGCAGTTTGATGTTGCGCCACATTATTATTCTGAACGTAGTGGGGAGATTGATTTTGTTATTCAATATGGTACATCAATTATTCCTGTGGAGGCCAAAAGTGGCGAAGATAAGTCAGCACCAACTTTCAAGAAGAATGTGTCTGAATATCAACCTAAATATGCTGTACGTTTTTCTAAACGTGGTTATCGTAAGGACGGTTATATTACAAATATGCCCCTTTATCTTGCTACAAGGATGAGAGAATTATTATAATTAAAAAAGTGTTAGAACAATAAAAATGGCGGGGTAACTTCCCGCCATTTCGTGAACCTAGATTTACAACAAAAAGCAACGAAAGGTAACAATAAAAAGTATATTTTTCCGTAAATATGGTTATAGAAAGGGACTCTCAAGGTGCAAATAAGTATTATGGATATGTATCAACAGATGTTTATCTTAAATCATCCTACAATGATGATTGTAAATGGGATAGCTCAGGGGAGGATTATGCTTATGCTGGGTGTTACAAAAATGTACATGTGGGAAGAAGCTATAGTGAATTGAAAATACTCCACATAGATGTCATATTACAGAATCAATCTCCTCTAGATGATGTTAGAAGAAGGTTAAGGTATTAGTTATGGAGTAATGTATTCGGAGAAACAGAAGTCTGCTAAGCAACTTGTATAAGAGCTTAGCAGATTACTATATTTTTAGTATAGAGGTATAAATAATATGAAGAGATTTTTTTATACAATGATAATCATATGTTTATTGATGTGTTTTTTATGTGCGTGTTCCAGTGGAGATGAAAATGTAGATAATATTTTAGATAATTTTGAAAGTGGTAAAAATATTATTGATAAATTGGACCAAAGTGCTGATAGTAACTATGTAGTATACACACAATCATGTGCAGAGAGTGAAGCGGCATTTTATTACTATGATGGACGATATACATATTTGCTTGATAAGGAAAGCGGATACAGTATAATGCTTTGTACAAAAGCAAATTGTCAACATGACTTGGAAGACTATTATGAAACCGAGTGCGACGCCAAGTTTTATATAACCAGGGGGATGCAGATGTATGATGGAAAGTTGTATGCCGACTGCAAAGATGATAATGGTTTTCAGAGATTATATAGGATGAATGTAGATGGAACGGGCAGAGAAATTGTAATTGATAATATTTTTGAAAGGTATGTTCAGAGAAAAGAAAATATTGAGCCAACAGATTATCGTGATACAAATGGTATAGGAGCAGCAGTGAGTTGGGAGATATACAACGATAAGATATATGTAACCTGCATTGTAGATGGAAAAGAGAAAGATACATCTTTTTTCTACGTGGATGTATATGATTTGGATAATGGAAAAAGAATACAGGAACTTACCGAGGAAACTGTATATGGTTTAAATGGTACGATAGTTGATACATACATATTGCAGAACAAGCTTGTATTATTATGTTACTTTTCAGAACCGGATGATAGAGGCCAATATATTGATTATATAAGATTTTATGAAGTAGACATGAATACTGGTAAGATAAATGAATTATTGGAAGATATTTCACCAGTGGGTTATGCAGTGACAGATAAAGGGATTTTATATAGTGAAGAGGGAAATGATGTATATCTGCTAGATACAAATGGGGACAAGCAACTGTGTATAGAGCTAGATGATGTTGAAAAATCAGTAACAAATTCTATTACCTATACTGGAGACTATATATTTATAACACCATATTTTGAGAGTAAAGAGCTTATAGATGAGTATGGATATTATACGAAGGTGTATGATAAAGATTATAAATTACTTGATACCATACCGCTTCCAGCAGATATGCTTCCAAAAGCAGGACATAATCAGATATTGCTGAAATCTCGAGGCGGTTTTGAATGGTATTACCTTGACCCGTCACAGATAGGTACAGGAAATGTTGAGATAAAAAAATATATAAGCAACTAAAAATGTCGTTTGTGTAAAAATACTTTTCATTATTGGTTTAATATGGTAAAGTAATGATGTGTATGTCGTGAGTAATGTATGAAGTTAAGTATTATGATGGTGAATTTCTAATTATGGTAAGTGGAAGAAACAAGGAGGGGGTATTATGATTAATTTATTACAAAAAAATGGAAATTTTAATATGCAAAAACTAGTGTCTGTCATATCTATATGCACATATCTTTTTATCTATGCAATTGCTTTTAATGCATTCCAGTTTGAAGGACAGTTTCCAGGTGATTGGTGGGATAACAGATGGGATTATATGCTGGTAATGGCTAGCGTGGGTGGCAGCTTTATTGCAGCTCTGATTGGATATGTAATTTTAAATAATTATAATAGAATTAAAGTTAATGGCGTTAACCTTATAAGTGGACTGGTACAGATAATTGTATTGTATTATGCCGGTATGGTCACAAGGGATGTAAGAGGTTGTGCAATAAGTTACGAAGATGGGGCTTTGGAATGGCGTTGTGATTTTATTTTAGTTATGCTAGTGGTGGTAGGAATAATTGCTATATTACAGGCTATTATAGCGATAGCTAATATTATCATTGTCAGTAAAACCAAAGAAGTTATCGTTGATAGAGATAATTCGTACTGCAATAGTTACTTTTATTATCACGGAGCAGTGCTTTGTGTATTTATGTCATCTGCTATTGCGAGTTATTTTTACTTCTGGTCTTTATTGGGAGTTTTATTAGTTGCGCCATTGTTTTTGCTTGCGTTTGGTATACCTGCAAGTATATTGCTGGTTAAGGTAGTTAATGACTGGATTCGACAGAAGAAATATACATTTGCTATAGGTGGATATTTGCTATATATGTATTTAGTGTACGGCGCAGTATATCGTTCTGTACCAGGTATGAAACACGGAATATATTCTAAATATGAGCCGGGTAGCGTATTCTTTGAGTGTGTTTTAGAATGGATTAACGTTGCTGTGGCAGCAGTTGCAGTTGTTAAGTTGATTATGATGGCGATAGAGAATAAAAGAGCATCACGGTAGATGTTACAAGACAGGAAAAGGAAATGAGTAAAAAGATTAATTTGCTTAGAATTATTGGTGTAATAGCAGTACTGATGTATTTAATTGCATATGGTCTTGTGTTTAATGTTTTTGAGTTTTACGAGCCGTGCAGTTATGATGATTGGAATTATACAATATACAGGATGAGTTATGTACCAGTAATGGTATGCTTTGGAGTTTCATTTACTATAGCATTGATTAGTTTTCTTAATGCAAAAGTTGCTAATAAGCTTAGTACCTGTATTATAAATATAATATGCAGCATTTTGCAGATGAGTATAATGATTGGAGCAATTTTGATAGCTAAGAGAGTTATAAAAACTGCTGAATTTAGAGAATGTATTATGTTGGATGACCATGCAAAAGTGATTGTTGTTATAGCGTGTATCTTAATGGCGATTAATGTTGTATGGATGGTTGTGGCCATAGTGTGTTATCTAAAAAAAACTTCGACTAAGCATAGTAAAGCAATTGAACAGCAAAAGGTTCTAAAAAGCCGATCATATCTGCATATTATACTAATATCAGTGCCCGTGCTATCAGTGATTATAGGAAACCTTTATCTGGGTGCTTTGGCAGTTATTGCAATTGTACTGCACTTTACATTTTTCTTCGTGATACCGGCATCCATCTTGCTTGTATGTGTTGTTAGAAAATGGATAGAAAGTGGAAAATATCTTTTTTCTATATGTGGGTATGCAATATATGGATATTTAGTATACGGTGCGGTGTATCGCTGGACTATGGGTATTGCAGAGGAAGATATTAGAATAGGGTGTACGGATTATATAATTTTTGAGAGTATATTGGGGCTGCTTAATGTGGCTGTGGTTGTGTCGGTGATTGTTGTTCTGATTATTAATTATGTACGTGAAAAAAAAGTGTAAAAAGTAGTGAAATGGCGGGTTAACCCGCCATTTCGTGAATCTGGGAGAATGCCCCAAACTGAGATATTTATATATTAAAGCGTATTATTTGCTCTTTCAGCTCTCTTAATATTATAGCCATATCCGGATAATAAAACAGTATATACGGAAAGGACAAGCTTTGTTTAAGTTATTCTTAGAGTTAGCAAATCGTATTTTCTGGTAGATATTTTGGTGTTAACCTTTCGTGTAAAAGCAGTGTATGGTATACTAAATGAAATAATGTATTTAACTTGCTTTACATATTACGGAGGGTAAAATGATATCAAATATTGCTGCAATTATTACTGATTTATTACACATATTTAAAATAATTTTATTATGTGAATTGTTATTTAAATTTGAAAAGCGTAGAGATAATAAGAGATATATTATTTTATTTTTTTTATCAGTAATAATTTCTCAAATTATATATTGTAGAACTGCAGATGTGCTTTCATTAATCTTATATATAGGGTTGATGTTTGTTGTATTTTATACAATTTATGTTATAAAGATGTGGCAAACGCTGTTGTTATCAATTGGTCTTATGTTTATTGCATCAATGGTAGATGTAATAAATATGGTTATGATTGATATGGTTTTGGATATATGTAAAATGCCAGAATTTATATTTAAAGACTTAATAGAATCAATGGTTTCTACGTTTTTGATATATAGTTTATTGTGTGTGTATAGAAGAAAATATTATAGAAGATTTAATTGGATTAATGTAAAGAACTCTGCATTTTTTACAATATTGGTGGCGATAGACACTATAATAGTGTTAGCAATTGTTGTTGTTTATCAAAATGGAACAAAGGAAGAAAAGAAAATATTGTTTGCAATAATAATTGTATTTGTTGTAATAGGAATGTTATTGCAGCTTGGAACTGTATTTTTATTATACTCAGCTAATAGTGTGTATGTAGAAAATGACTCATTAATGAAAAAGTATTTAAATGATCAAAAAAAGCATTATGAGTATTTAGAAATTAGGGAAGAAGAAACTAAAAAGTTTAGACATGATGTGAGAAATCATATGCAGATGCTATATTATCTGCAGAAAAAGAGGCAATATGAAGAGATTGATAAATATTTAGAATTATTAAATATTAGAATAGAAGAATTCGGAAATACCTTGACTGTAAATAATAGTATAGTGGATGCAATTATAAACAAATTCTATGCTGAGGCTGTGGCGAAGGGAATTAAATTAAATATAAAAGGAAAATTGCCAACCATTTGTAATATAGACGCATATGATTTGTGTACAGTATTTTCTAACGTGTTGAGTAATGCAATGGAAGCAGTAGATAAAATAGAGAACAAAGAGATATTTTTGGAATGTCGTTATACGGATGAAGAAATAATTATTTTAGAAAAAAATAAGTTTAAAAATGTAGGTCAGTTTAAAGGTAAAGAATTAGATACGATAAAAGAAGATAAGGAAAGGCATGGTTTTGGTATTAATAATATAAAAGATGCTGTTAAAAGAAATGATGGAATTGTAAACATAGAGGTAGATAAGGAACAATTCTGTATATCTATTATGATGAAGAATACAGACTTATAGGAGTGGTGATTTATGAATATAGCAATAGTAGATGATGAAAGCCATTGGAGAAAATATATAAAGGCAGAGATTGAAAAAATATATATTGATAAGAATTGTATTGATATGTATGAGTCTGGAAAAACATATTTGCAGGCTAAAAGGCAATATGATATTACTTTTGTTGATATTGAAATGCCTGATATGGATGGATTTCAGGTAATAGAACGAGCAAAAGAAGTAAATAACGCGGGTGTATATATTATATTGACAACACATACAGAAATGAGTCGTAAAGGATACTTGGTTAATGCTTTTAGATATCTGGATAAGGCAAACATGTCGGAAGAAATAATTGAAGCTGTGAATGCAGCGAATGTTTTATTTCGTAGGAACGAAAAAATAGAAATTAATATTGTAGGGGAAGGGATACAAAAAATAAGATTAAAAGACATATATTATGTTGAGGCGGAAAGGCATTGTACACTATTTCATACTAAAATTGGAAACAAGAAGAGTAATATGACCTTATCTGAGATTGAAAGTAGTATTTGTAAAGAATGGTTTTATAGATGCCACAAATCGTTTATTGTAAATTTAGATGAGATAATGAAATGTGATGGCAAGATTATATATATGAAAAATGGCGAGGATTTGGATATAGCTAAAAGGAAGCTTGCAGAATTTAATAGGATATATTTAAAAAGAATGTATGAATGTGCAAATGGGTGATGTTGTTGGTATTTATATTTCATAATACATATAACAGCGGGCATAGATTTTCGTAGCTAAAGGTAGGTCTTTGATTAGAATATTATTACATTTTATTTAAACATAAACAATATTAAGAACGTTTAAGTAAAAAAAATACCGTTTGAGCAAATTAGATTGATTGTGAAAATAAAAGGTGATATTGTATGGAACATTAGTATAATATAGTCAAACAAAAAGATTTACTGAAAGAAAATGTTTTGATGATGAGTGGGAAATACAGTACTATTTTATAATAGATTATCGTCGGACAAAATAGGTAGAGTTATTTATGTCGAATTATAAGAAAATTAAAATGTTAATATTTTGTTTTTTGATTACATCTTTAATTATAGTTAATTCAGAGGCATATCAGAGACATTTAGAAAATTTTAAAAATGAGTTTCAGTATATAGAATATGATTATGAGGATGAAAATCAATGGCAAAGTTTTTGTAAGGAAATATGCAAATTGGCTGAAAAGAATGATGTACAAATCTTTTCTGTTGTAGGTATGTTTGACAGTTTTGAAAAGTATCATTTAAAAATATTTGCAGAACAGGAAATGCAACAGAAATTATACGATGCATATGAAATATTTCCAGGCACATTTAAAAGTATTGTATCTGGAGAAAGTATAGTTGAATTTTTTGATGTAAACCAAATGATAAATAATCACTACATAAGAAATATTTACTTTTATGGAACACAAAATGATATTAATAAGTTGTATAATAAGTTAAGTGTTTTATACGATATTTCGGGGTTGAATGAATGCGAATCGGACAGTCATGATGTTATTGTTCGATTCGCGTGGGGAGTTGTAGGTTTCTTTGTAATACTATTAACAATATTTGATATTGCTTTTCAAAAGAAAGAAATTTATATAAAAATTGTAATGGGCCAGTCAATATGGAAACTTATAATAGAAAACATATTAAAGGATATAGTTGGTCTGTTATTAATATTTGTTGCAGTAAATGGAATTGTGGGTCAATATACTTATGTAGGCTATAATAAATTAGAAGTAATAATAATGGCTATATTGGTTGTGGTTGCTAACTCCATGGTATATCTTTGTATGCTTAAGTATAACATGAAGCAGGTATTATCAAACGGCAACTTCACTGAATCGTTATGTGGAACATGCTATATAATTAAGGTTATAATTATGATTATGGCAGTTTTGTCGTTTGCGACCAATTTTATAGGTGTAAAAAATGGAATTGATTTTATTAATCAACACAAAGAAGTAGAAAAATATAAGGATTATAGTTATGTGGAATTAAATTTTTACAATATGCAAGACGAGGTTGTCAGGGATTATGAATATTATTCGAAATCTCTGTATTTAGATAATTTTGATAGGTATGAAATAGCGTATTCTGTGGCAATGTATGATGGTTTGTATAATGGAAAGTATTTAATGATAAATAGTAATGCATCTGATACTATTTCTCAATTATTACATAAATATAATGTAAATACGAATTATAAAGTCCATATTTTTCTACCGAATAATTGTAAAGAAAATGTTGAATATATAGAAGAGGCATTGTTTTGTGCTGATATTCTTGGTATAGATTATGAAGAAAGTTATGAAGTAATATATTATGAGGAAGAGGTTGATATTCTTTATTTTGATGAAGATTTAATGTACAGCTCTGATTATGCCCATAATCCTATTATTTCATATTGTACATATAGTACTAAAGATTTTAGTGAAGATGCAAGAGATATGCTAAATATTGGGCATATTAAAAGAAATCTTATGTATAAGATATCAAAAGAGGATATGGATTATTTGTCACAAAAATATGATTTGGAAAGTAAAGGCTTATATTTGACGTGTACGAATGCTATAGAACGATATACGCAGTATAAACTGCTGTTGGAAAAGACAATTATTACTAACTGCGTGATAAGTGGATTATTATTCATAATTGAATTAGGAATTATTGCTACTATAGTACGATTGGAATATAGTGTTAATGCTATTGAACTGGCTGTAAAAAAGGTAATGGGATATTCTGTTTGGAAAAGGCATAAAGCGATACTTCTTAATATAATATTATCAGCAATTATTGCAGTAGTATTGCTATTATGTATGGGTATTTTATTTGAATTAGAAGAACCTTATTTAATAGTCTTATCCGGTGTATGTCTTATGATGGTTGAGCTTGTGATGACATTTATTTTTATACGTAAATTTGAAAAAGTAAATATAGTAAAAATACTTAAAGGCGGAGCGTTATGATTAAAGTAGTAGATTTAAACAAAAGGTTCGAAGATAAAATTATATTTGACAATTTGAATGTGACAATTAATACTGGAGAATTTGTTGTAGTTGCGGGTAAAAGCGGCTGTGGAAAAACTACATTTTTAAATATGCTCGGTGGTATAGAAAAGGCTGATACAGGTAAAATTGTTGTTGATGATTTAGAGATTACAAAAGAAAAGAACCTTAAGGACTATTATCTGTACAAAGTTGGTTTCTTGTTTCAAAATTTCGCTCTCGTAGAAAATAGAACCGTTGAAGAGAATATTGAATTTGTACAAAAAAAATCTAGAACGGGACGAAGTGTGGAAGAGGTTTTGAAACAAGTTGGATTGGAAGATAAGATTAGGGAAAAGGTTTACAAATTATCTGGAGGTGAGCAGCAAAGAGTGGCATTAGCTAGATTACTATATAAAAAGTGTGACATAATATTGGCTGATGAACCTACGGCATGTCTTGATGCTGCAAATGCAGATATAGTCTTGGATTTGTTACATCAAATGAATAAACAAGGAAAAACGGTGGTTTTAGTTACACATAATGAAATGATTATTTCAAAGGAAAAGAGAGTGATAAGATTATGAGTGTTAAAAAGAAATTAATAATATTTGCAGTTACTGTATTTGGGATTTTTATTGTTATTGCTGCAGTATGGTTTTTTGGAATAGGTATAAAGTACGTTGATTGGCTAGATAGTGTTGAGAGACAAGAAGATGGGGAATTAGTATACTATGAGTCGGTGCATGGAGATTATTTGCTAAAAGTTAAGCCGGCAATGTTTATGGCTTTCGAGGGAGGATTTCTTAGAATATCCAAAAACGAAGATTTTATTATCTATTTGGATGAAGAGGGAAATGCAGTATACGAAAATGAATTAAAAATTGACTATTATATATGGCCTAAGTTTGGTACAGATTATGAAATGGGCGTCATGATTTTTAGTGGGGATAATACGTATCAGGTAATATTTGATAAAGATTTGAATATAATTAATTATTCAACAGAAGATGATGATTATGCAATAGTATGTGATTATATAAAAGAAAATTCAAGTGAGATAAAGAAAATGATGGCGTGTGCGGAAGAAATGTGGGGATTTGATTTCGAAGAAGAATAGAATACCACCCTAAATTGAGTATTACAATTTAGGGTGGTATTTTAAATGGAATAGAGCATTAAAGCGTATTATTTGCTCTTTCAGCTCTCTTTCTGAGAGTTGGATCAAGTATCTTCTTTCTGATTCTGAGGCTTGATGGTGTTATTTCCAAAAGCTCGTTTGTGTCGATGAATTCCAAGCACTGTTCAAGACTTAAAACTCTTGGTGGACTAAGCTTAAGTGCGTCATCTGAGCCGGAAGCACGTGTGTTTGTAAGCTGTTTTTTCTTACATACGTTTACTTCGATATCTTCAGCTTTTCCTGTCTGGCCAACTATCATACCGGAATATACCTTTGTACCTGCACCGATAAACAGTGTTCCACGCTCCTGTGCATTGTAAAGGCCGTATGTGATTGCTTCACCAGACTCGAATGCGATAAGTGAGCCCTGCTTTCTGTACTGAATGTCTCCCTTGTATGGTCCATATCCGTCAAAGGCTGTATTTAAGATACCGTTACCCTTTGTGTCTGTCATGAATTCGCCACGGTAGCCGATAAGACCACGTGAAGGTATAGCAAACTCAAGTCTTTGATATCCGCCGTTAGCAGTAGACATTCCACGAAGCTCGCCCTTTCTGCCAGACAGTTTCTCGATAACATTTCCTGCAAATTCTTCAGGTACATCAACATAAGCGATTTCCATTGGCTCTAAGAGTTTTCCGTCCTCGTCTTTCTTGTAGAGAACCTCTGCCTTAGATACGGCAAATTCATAGCCTTCACGTCTCATGTTCTCGATAAGAACTGATAAGTGGAGCTCGCCACGTCCTGAAACCTTAAAGCTTTCTGTTGTATCTGTTTCTTCAACTCTTAACGAAACATCTGTATTTAATTCTCTAAAGAGTCTGTCACGCAAATGTCTTGATGTGACAAACTTACCTTCCTGTCCAGCCAGCGGGCTGTCATTTACCATAAACTGCATAGCGATTGTAGGCTCTGAAATTTTCTGGAATGGTATTGCCTCAGGATTTTCCAATGAGCAAATAGTGTCACCTATCTTTATGTCTGTTATACCAGATATAGCCACGATAGCACCTATACCGGCTTCCTGTACTTCCACACGGTTTAATCCCTGGAATTCATAAAGCTTACTGATTTTTACACGCTGTCTTCTGGCAGCATCATGGTGGTTAACAAGTAAAACCTCCTGATTAACCTTAATGGTACCATTATCAATTTTACCTACACCGATACGACCAATGTATTCATTGTAGTCAATTGTACTGATAAGCATCTGTGTGCCGGCATCAGGGTCTCCCTCTGGAGCAGGGATATAATTAAGGATTGTCTCAAAGAGTGGAATCATATTTTCAGGTGTATCATCAAGCTCTAATACAGCGTGACCAGCCTTGGCTGATGCATATACAAATGGACAGTCAAGCTGCTCATCTGATGCGTCAAGCTCTAAGAAGAGCTCCAGTACTTCGTCAATAACCTCTGTAGGTCTGGCCTCAGGACGGTCAATTTTATTTATACATACGATAACTGGAAGATTCATTTCAAGAGCTTTTCTCAAAACGAATTTAGTCTGTGGCATAGCACCTTCAAATGCGTCTACAACAAGTATAACACCATTTACCATCTTAAGAACACGCTCAACCTCGCCACCGAAGTCAGCATGTCCAGGTGTGTCGATGATATTTATCTTTGTATCTTTATAATATACAGCTGTATTTTTTGAAAGGATTGTGATTCCACGTTCTCTTTCAATATCGTTTGAATCCATAACTCTTTCGGCAACTTCCTGATTCTGACGGAAGGTACCACTCTGTTTTAAAAGCTTGTCTACAAGTGTTGTCTTGCCATGGTCAACGTGAGCGATAATAGCAATATTTCTAACATCTTCTCTTTTAGTTATCATAAAATACCTCTTTTCGATAATCTATATTAAGCAACGTCACTCATTTTAGCACAATCTGTTCAAAAATCAACAAAAAAAAGAAATAAGTGGAGATTTTAGGTATTTAGTGGTAAAATAGATTTAATTATCAGTCTTTGAGACAGTAGCTGTTTTGATGCTGAAATGAGCCTGAAAAAAGAGAGGTAAGGGTATATATATGTTGGATTTAAATTTGATTAGAGATGATATAGATGCTACAGATAAACAGATTGTAGAGCTTTTTGAGAAACGTATGGAGCTTTGCAAAAATGTTGCGGAGTTTAAGATTGAAAATGGAAAGCCTGTTTTGGATACAACCAGGGAGAAACAAAAAATAGAGAAGGTTAGAGCCTTAGCGACTAATGATTTCAACGAAAAAAGTGTCGAGGAGCTGTTTAAGCAGATTATGGCAATGAGTCGTAAGCTTCAGTACCAGATACTGGAGAAGCACAATGTCAAAAGTGATGTTGATAAGATTATTGATTTCAAAGAGGTTCATAAGGTTGATATACAGAGTGCAAAGGTTGTGTATCAGGGCCTTGAAGGTGCATACGCCCATGATGCAGTGTGTCAGTATTTTGGCGAGGATTGTAATATGTACCACGTGGAGTCATGGAGAGATGCCATGGAAGAGGTTAAGGAGGGCAGAGCTGATTACGCAGTGCTTCCTATAGAAAATTCTACAGCCGGTATAGTGAGTCAGGTTTACGATTTACTTGTGGAATATGACAATTATATAGTGGCGGAAACCTTTGTGAAGGTTGAACATGCACTGCTCGGTACACCTGATGCTCAGATTGAAGATATAAAGGAAGTTTATTCTCATCCTCAGTCGCTTATGCAGAGTGCAAAGTTTTTGGAGGAGCATAGAGAATGGCAGCAGATTAGCTTATCAAACAATGCTGTCAGTGCCAAGAAGGTTGCTGATGACAATGACAAGAGCAAGGCGGCTATTGCCAGTGTACGTGCAGGTAAGCTATATGGCCTTAAGGTTTTGCAGGAGAAGGTCAATTACAGTGATGTAAATACTACAAGGTTTGTTATTGTTGGAAAAAATAAAATATACAGCAATGATGCAAAGAAGGTCAGCATTTGTTTTGAACTTGCCCATGAGAGTGGTTCTCTTTACAACATGCTTTCACACTTCATTTTCAATGACTTGAATATGACAAATATTGAGTCGCGTCCTATTGAGGGAAGAAAATGGGAGTACCGCTTCTTTGTGGATTTTGAAGGAAAGCTTGGAGATGCAGCAGTGAAGAATGCTTTAAAGGGTATAGGCGCTGAAGCACTTTCTCTTATGATTCTAGGCAGTTATTAAAATACCAGGTAGAAAGGTGGGTAGATAGATTATGATAAACACAGAGAGACTTATGCTTTATAAAAATTTTGTCTACAATGAAATATTTTATGGAATCGCAGATATTATTAATGCCTGCCTTTATGGTGATGGAAACTTAAAGGGTATGACAAAGGATGAAACTATAGCGAAGGCTTATACATACGTAAATGAGTTGATAGAAGTTACAGATAAGTATGGTCTTGAGGGCAATTTGTATCATTCATTTTTAGCATTTTTATTGGCAAATAACGAAAACGCATTCTCTATGTCCTGTGAGAAGATAGGTGAGAGAGAAGGTTCTATAAATGCTATTGCCTTAAATGATTTTCAGATTTTTATAGAGCTGTTCAATGTTGATTTAATTGAAATTGACAAAAAGCTTAATGGAAAATGCTTTGGATTTTTGGTAAAATATAAGCATAAGGACGGAAACAGCAAGGTTTTCAATAAGCGAATCAGAGACAGGATTTGTGAGCTGGCAAAAAAGCTTTCAAAGGCATATGACTTAAGAGGCTTTTACGAGGAGGTTGTTGATTTCTATCTGGAAACTGGGGTAGGCAAGCTGGGATTAAACAAGGCATTTCGTATAGAGATGGATGAAAATGATAAGGCTGTTTTGGTACCTGTTACCAGCATCGAGCATACAAATCTGGATGATTTGGTTGGATACGAGCTACAAAAGAAGAAGCTTATAGACAATACAGAGGATTTTGTCTGTGGAAGAGAGGCAAACAATGTGCTCCTTTACGGCGATAGCGGTACAGGAAAGTCATCAAGCATCAAGGCTGTCTTAAATGAATATTACGGCAGAGGCCTTCGAATGATTGAGGTGTATAAGCATCAGTTCAGGGAGCTTTCGAAGATAATCGAGCAGGTGAAGGATAGAAATTATAAGTTTGTTATCTATATGGATGATTTATCTTTTGAAGATTACGAGATTGAGTACAAGTATTTAAAGGCTATCATCGAGGGTGGACTCAGCAAGAAGCCAAGCAATGTACTGATATATGCTACATCAAACAGACGTCATCTTGTGAGAGAAAAGTGGCAGGACAAAGAAGATAGAGACCAGGATTTACATACAAACGATACTGTACAGGAAAAATTATCCTTAGTTAACAGATTTGGTGTAACCATATGTTTCTCGAGACCGGACAAGAAAGAATTCCAGAATATTGTTAGTGTATTGGCTGACAGATATGGCGTTAATATGGATAAGGATAAGCTGTTTATGATGGCAAATGCATGGGAGCTTAGCCACGGTGGCATATCCGGTAGAACGGCGAAACAGTTTATTAACTACGTGATTGGACAAAAGGCCTTGGAGGAGGCAGGAGGTATTTATGGCGAAGGATAAAAACTTTATTAACAGAGAGTTAAGCTGGCTTGATTTTAATTTTAGAATTCTTTCAGAGGCGAAGGATACAAAGAATCTTCTGTTTGAGAGAATGAAGTTTTTGAGCATTACAGCTTCTAACTTAGATGAATTTTTTATGATTAGAGTTGCATCATTAAAGGATATGGTTAATGCTGAGTTTGATAAGCCTGATATAGCAGGCCTCACACCACAGGAGCAGTTGGACCTTATTAATATAAAGACTCACGAATTGGTAGAGGCACAGTACAATACTTACAATCGTGCTATTAGACCACAGATGAAGGCTGAAAAGCTTCGAATTGTAAGAGCACACGAGAAGCTTACAGATGAGCAGAAGGCTTTTGTTGATAAGTACTTTGAAGAGGATGTATACCCGGTGCTTACACCAATGGCAGTAGATTCCTCAAGACCATTTCCGCTTATTAGAAATAAGTCGTTAAATATTGGAGCGCTTCTTGAGAGTGCTGATGATTTAAAGCAGAAGGCAGATGAGCTTAGAAAGAAGGCAAAGGAAGAGCTTCCTGGTGAAGATTTAACAAATGAAGACAATGGTAAAAAGAAAGCAAAAAGCAAGGATAAAGAGCTTGAGTTTGCTACAGTTCAGGTACCATCAGGTCTTCCTAGATTTGTTCAGATTCCATCATCTGTGGAAGGTGAGACAACTATAATTCTTTTAGAGGAGATTATTGAGAGACATATTGATAGACTTTTCCTAAATTACAAGGTTGTATGCGCGCATCCATACAGAGTTATGAGAAATGCGGACCTTACAATCGACGAGGAGGATGCAGCAGACCTTTTAAAGGAGATTCAAAAGCAGCTTAAGAAACGTCAGTGGGGTGAGGCCATAAGACTCGAGGTAGAGGAGGATATGGATAAGAGACTTCTTAAGATGTTAAAGAAGGAGCTTGATATCCAAGAGGCTGATGTATACAAGATAAACGGTCCTATCGACCTTACATTCCTTATGAAGCTGTATGGCATAGATGGATTCACCCATCTTAAGGAAAAGAAGTATATTCCACAGCCAAATCCGGCAATTAACCCTGATGAGAGTATATTTGCATCTATAAGAAAGGGAGATATATTGCTTCATCATCCATATCAGAGCTTTGACCCTGTAGTTGATTTCGTAAGACAGGCGGCAAAGGATAAGGATGTATTGGCCATTAAGCAGACTCTTTACAGAGTAAGTGGAAATTCACCTATTATCGCTTCTTTGGCAGAGGCAGCAGAAAATGGTAAGCAGGTATCTGTTCTTGTTGAGCTTAAGGCCAGATTTGATGAGGAAAATAACATTAACTGGGCAAAGATGCTTGAAAAGGCAGGATGTCATGTTATATATGGACTTAGAGGATTAAAGACTCACAGCAAGATTACCCTTGTTGTGCGAAAGGAAAAGGATGGCATAAAGAGATACGTTCACTTGGGAACAGGTAACTACAATGATGCCACAGCTAAGCTATACACAGATATGGGTCTTCTTACATGCAATAAAAAGATTGGTGAGGATGCTACGGCTGTATTTAACATGCTCTCGGGATATTCTGAGCCGGAGGTTTGGAATAAATTGTCATTGGCGCCACTTTGGCTTCGCGGTAAATTTGAGAGCCTCATACAGAGAGAAATTGCCAACGCAAAGGCTGGCAAGAAGGCGTTTATCAAGGCAAAGATGAATTCTCTCTGTGACAAGAAGGTTATATCTCTTCTCTATGCAGCAAGCCAGGCTGGTGTAAAGATTGATTTGGTCGTTAGAGGTATTTGCTGCCTTAGAGCAGGTGTTGAGGGATTGAGTGAGAATATACATGTTCGTTCTATAGTGGGAACATTCCTTGAACATAGCAGAATTTTCTATTTCCACAATGGTGGCAAGGAAGAGGTATATATGGGTAGCGCAGACTGGATGCCAAGAAATCTTGACAAGCGTGTTGAGATTATGTTCCCAGTAGATGATGCTGCATTAAAGAAGGAAGTTATCCATATTTTAGATATCCAGTTAGCTGATAATACAAAGGCTCACGTAATGGGCAAGGACGGAATATATAAAAAGGTTGACAGACGAGGAAAGAAGCCTGTTACTGCTCAGATGTATTTCTGCAAGGAGGCTATGGACAGAGCTAAAGTAAAGGATAATGCAGTTAAGAAAAACAGGGTATTTGAACCTATGACAGCAGGAGATATAAAATAATATGTGTAGATATATAGATTTGCATGTACATTCTATGGCGTCGGATGGGACACTGACACCTACAGAAGTGGTTGAGCTTGCAGCTAAAAGTGGACTTGCAGCTATAGCTCTTACAGACCACGACACTATTGATGGTGTGAGAGAGGCTGTAAAAGCCGGAGAAAAGTATGGTGTAAGGGTCATTCCGGGGATAGAGATATCAGCAGAGTTTAAGGGTGCAGACCTACATATTTTAGGATTAAATGTTGATATAGACAATGAAGAGTTTGCCAATAAAGTGGCAGACTGTAGAGACAGCAGGCATAACAGAAATCTAAAGATGGTAGAAAAGATGAGGGAGCAGGGCTTTCCTCTCACATGGGATGAGATGCTAAAGCGTTTCGGTGACAACTCTATAACAAGAGCTCATTTTGCAAAATATCTTGTAGATGAGGGATATGTAAAGGATAAAAATGAGGCATTTGATAAGTATTTAAATCCAGGCAGACCTTGTTATCTTCCTAGGGTTAAGGTTACTCCAAAAGAGGCAGTGGAAATGATACTTATGGCAAATGGTCATCCGGTTCTTGCACATCCTATGCTATACAAGCTTTCTAAGATACAGATTGACAGTGTTATTGATATGCTAAAGGGATACGGATTGCAGGGAGTCGAGGCAATATACTCTTTAAATAGTCCGGAAGATGATGATTTTCTACTTAAGCTTGCAAAGAAGCACGGTCTTAATATAACGGGTGGCTCTGATTTTCATGGAGCTATCAAACCAGACATAAGTCTTGGTACGGGCAAAGGAAATCTTAGAATAAAAGAGGAAATAAGCCATTGGCTTTTTGAAGACTAATATAGATAAAAGGAAGGTTACTATGGAGCTTTCAAAATACGAGAAGTACAAGACATTAGAAGATTTACCTGTAGTTACAAAGGTGTATTTGCCACCGGTGACAGCAGTTAGAAAAGGTGTTATTCAGATTGTTCATGGTATGTGTGAAGCAAAGGAAAGATATGACCATTTTATAAATTTTTTCAATGAAAAAGGATATATATGTGTTATATGTGACCTAAGAGGACACGGTGAGAATGTAGAGTTTGAGAAAGATTTAGGATACATCGGAGATGATGGAGCTAGTCTGATGGTTGAGGATATTCACGCCATAACAATTTTTATAAAGAATAATTATCCTGATTTGCCGATTACTTTGTTGGGACACAGTATGGGGTCTTTGATTGCCAGAGCCTTTACAAAAAAGTATGACGAAGATATTGATATGCTTATACTCTGCGGACATCCGTCAGCGCGAAAGCTTAGACACGTGGGTGTAGGGATTACCAATTTTTGGTCTATTATAAGGGATGAGCATGAAACAGATAAGTTTATAGATATGCTTGTTATGGGTTCCTATAAGAAAAGGTTTGCACGGGAAGGTATAGAAAATTCATGGATATGCAGTGATATGGAAGTGGTTGAGGAATACAACAATACACCTAAATGCGGCTTTATGTTTACTATAAACGGTCATAAAACTTTGTGTGAGCTGCAGACAATGGCATATGCTAGGAGTGGATGGACTGTGAATAATAAAAAACTCAGGATTCTATTTTTAGCAGGGGAAGATGATCCGTGTATTGCCAGTAAAAAGGCTTTTGGAAGGTCAGTAGAGTTAATGAAAAAAGTGGGCTACAAAAATGTAAGAGCAAAGCTTTACAAGGGTATGCGCCACGAGATATTTAATGAGAAGGAGCATAAGACAGTCTTTGAGGATATACTTAGAGGCTTGCCTGATGCATAAAATTACATATAATGTACATTCTATCATTGATAATAATTGATAGGTGGTGCTATATGGAAATTTTCAATAAAGATAATAGTGACATAGAGGAATCCTTCAATATTCACACTGATTTGGCAGTGGAAAACAGAGAGAAATTTGCAGGTCAGAATGTAGAAATACCGGGTGTGAAGCTGGAGGAGGAGGATGTTTATAGTGATGTGCGCCTGACAAAAGTCCAGATAGTGACTGATGAGGGCGCATCTATTATGGGCAAACCTAAGGGGAATTATATAACCATAGAGGTATATAATATGAATGAAGGATATCCTCCTCAGGGGATGAAAAATGTAGCTGAAATATTGGCAGAAGAGCTAAGGCGGATGCTGCCTGTTAAAAATCCTCAGGATATTGAAAAACTCTCAGTGCTGGTAGTGGGTCTTGGAAATAGAGATGTGACACCTGATGCTTTAGGTCCATATGTCATATCAAATCTGGAAGTTAACAGGCATATATATATGCTTCAAAAGAAGCCAGTGACAGGTAAAGGTGTGTCGGCTATGATACCGGGAGTTATGGCTCAATCGGGTATGGAGTCAGCAGAGATGGTTAAGGGTATTGTTAAGCAGATTAAGCCGGACGTGGTTATTGCTATTGATGCGCTGGCAGCCAGAAATACAAGAAGGCTAAACAGAACTATACAGATAGCTGACACGGGTATACATCCAGGCTCCGGCATAGGCAATCACAGGATGGGGTTAAACCAGGAGACATTAGGTGTGCCTGTCATTGCTATTGGTATACCTACAGTCATAGATGCGGCAACTATTGTAAGTGATACAATTGACGCCATGATTAAGGCGTTTGAGAGTGCATCTAAGCAGGAAAAAGGAAGCTTGACAAATGTGTTTAGTGAATTTACACCGGCACAAAAGATACAGCTGATTAGAGAGCTTCTTGAACCTCAGCTTGGAACTATGTTTGTGACACCAAAGGACATAGATGAGAATATAAAATGTATGGCAGAGACAGTGGCTTGTGGTATTAACGCGGTTTTTGCCGTTTAAAAGATGGTCTAAAATAGGCTTCCTCACATATCTTATAGGTAGGGAACTTTGTTCATTTATTAAGTTATGTGGAGGAAGCCTTATGTTTATAAGATTTGTAAGAAACAGACAGAGAGCTGGAAAAAATGGTTTAATATTTAGGGGAGCAGCCATATTTTTAAGTGCTATTATAGGAATAGCAGCTATAAATAATGTGGTGTGCAAGGTTACTGGAGCTGAATCTATGGGGCAATATTTTGGAGATTTAGTTTTGGATGGTGCAAGTGAAATGACACTGTCATTGTATAGATTTATTGCAGGAAATGAGTATAATATAGGTGGATATATGAGTATGCTTTCTATGGATAATGACAGTAAAGACGTGGCATACAATATTATGGAGCTTATAAATAATCATAATAATCTATATGCCTATGCCAATAATGAAAAAAATCATATTCAATTGACTTATTATGATCCTTCCTATACTAAAGAACAGTTTGGTGGTACAATGGTTGTGAAAGAAAATGGGTCAGATGTGCAGCAGGTAGCACAGAATAGTAAAGGCGAGAATACTACCCCTGATGAAAGTAACGAAACAGATGCTATGGGTGATTATGTTGTCCCGGTAGTGTCTCAGATGAGTGAGATATACTCTATGGAGGAGCTGGCTGATTTTGATTTCCTTATGTCTAGATTGTATACAGTTCCATCACGAGCTAAGGTATTGGAAAGTGAGCTGGTGGCAGAGGAGATGCTGGCGAAGGATATGAAGATGCAGGGTGACAATTCAAAACCACAGATACTTATATATCATACACATTCCCAGGAGGGCTTTGCAGACTCGGTGGCAGGGGATGAATCTACAACTATTGTGGGCGTAGGAGCGTATCTTGCTAAACTTCTTTCAGAGGTGTATGGTTATAATGTTATTCACTGTACAGAGTATTTTGATATGAAGGGCGGGACCTTGGACAGGTCAAAGGCATACACATATTCCGGAGATACCATAAAGCAGATATTGGCAGACAATCCTTCTATTGAGGTTGTCTTAGACATTCATAGAGATGGGTTGCCGGAGGGAGCAGATAAGCTTGTTGCCAATATTAATGGAAAAGATACAGCAAAGATTATGTTTTTTAATGGTGTAAGCAGAAGCAGTGCCACAGGTGACATAGATTATCTGTATAATCAATATAAGAAAGATAATCTGGCATTTAGCTTTCAATTAAAGCTTATGGCTATGGAATGTTTTCCGGAGTTTACAAGAAGAAATTATATAGATGCGTACCAATATAATCTGCATTTAAGACCCAAGTCGGTGTTAGTTGAGGTGGGCGCGCAGAATAATACACTACAGGAAGCATTAAATGCTATGGAAATATTAGCGGATGTGCTACACAGAGTACTAGAGTAAAATGGAGGAAATATGGTTATATACGTGCATATACCATTTTGTATAAGAAAATGCTATTATTGTGATTTCTTGTCAGGAACTTATAATGAAGAGAAAAAGTCTGCTTATGTAATAAGCTTATTAAACGAGATTGAATATTATGGAAAGAAATATGGAAAATCCGGTAGGGATGAAAGAATTAATTCAGTGTTCTTTGGAGGAGGGACACCGTCTGTCTTGGATGGTGATGTACTTTGTGAGATTCTTTTAAAAATAAAAAAAGAATTCTCGCTGGAGCATACGGCAGAGATAACAGTTGAATGTAATCCGGGAACAGTGGATAGAGATAAGCTTTCTAAATATAAAGAGGCAGGTGTAAACAGGCTTAGCATAGGGCTTCAATCAGCTGATGATAAGGAGCTTGAAAGAATAGGCAGAATACATAGTTATAAGCAGTTTTTAGATGCATATAATATGGCTAGACAGCTGGGCTTTGAAAATATTAATATAGATTTGATGAGTGCATTGCCCGGTCAGACTATGGAAAGCTATAAGGATACTATAAAAAAGATATTACAGTTAAAGCCGGAGCATATTTCTGCTTACAGTCTTATATTAGAGGAGGGAACATGTCTTTATGACACCGTAAATAGACAGTTGGAGCAGGGAGTGGATACAGGCTTACCTGATGAGGATACAGAGAGGGAAATGTACTATCTTACAGGCCGTATGTTAAAAGAAGCCGGTTATAATAGATACGAGATATCTAATTATGCAAAGAGTGGGTATGAGTGCAGACATAATACTGCATATTGGAGGCGCGAAGATTACATTGGTATGGGCATCGGAGCAGCTTCCTGTGTAGATGATGTAAGAACTAAAAACATTGATAATATAGACAAGTATATAGAAATTTTTGATAATATAGAGGGTGTAAGGAAAAACGGTGCCCTCGACAATGACGAAACAAACCATCTTACAAGAGAGGATAAGATGGCAGAATTTATGTTTTTGGGTCTTAGAATGACAGAGGGTATTTCTAAGGTAGAATTTCTTAAGTGTTTTGAATGTGACTATGACACAATATATGGTGGTGTCACAAAACGATTAATTGAGCAACGACTTTTGAAAGAAAATGAAAAAAGTCAGCAAATAAGCCTAACAGAGCTGGGTCTTGACGTGAGTAACAGCGTTATGTCAGAATTTTTGTTATAACTAAATATTGTGCCTTGTGTATAGTAAAAATGTACTATGTGCAAATGAATTTTTTTTCTTGACAAGTTCAGAAAAGTGCATAAAATAGGCGTTTATAGCATCTTGTGTTTTTGAAATGGAAGCACAAGATGTTGTGTTTTTATTAAAAAACATTTACATATTTTGTGTAAGGTGTTATAATTTTTCCTGTAGCGACCGATATATGATAACGTGTAAGAAACATTGAAGAAACTTATGATAAAAAACAGGGAAAAGGAGAAGAGCGATGAAGGTTATTAAAAGAGATGGTAGAGAAGTCGAATACGACCGCAATAAAATTGCGATAGCCATCGAAAAGGCCAATGATGGTGTTGATGCTGGTGAGCGAATAAGTGAGGAGAAAATTTACAATATTATCGCTGCTATTGAAAACAGGGGTCTTAGCACAATGCATGTGGAGGATATTCAGGATATAATCGAGGAAAAGATTATGGCTGAGAAGAAGTTCGCCCTTGCAAAAGCATATATCAAATACAGATACACAAGAGAGCTTGTTCGTAAGGCAAATACAACAGATGATTCAATTATGAGCCTTATTAAAAATAGTAATAAGGATGTAATGGAAGAGAATTCCAATAAGAATGCCATAGTGGCATCTACTCAGAGAGATCTTATTGCAGGAGAGGTATCAAAGGATTTAACAAGAAGAGTACTTCTTCCAGACAAGATTTCAAGAGCTCATGAGCAGGGTATTCTTCACTTCCATGATGCAGATTACTTCCTTCAGAGTATATTTAACTGTTGTCTTATTAATATTGGGGATATGTTAGACAACGGTACAGTTATGAATGGAAAGCTTATTGAGAGTCCAAAGAGCTTCCAGGTTGCTTGTACAGTTATGACACAGATAATTTCAGCTGTTGCCAGCAGTCAGTATGGTGGACAGTCTGTAGATATAAGACATTTAGGCAAGTATTTAAGAAAGAGTGCTGATAAGTATAGAGAGCATTATAGCGAAATTTATCAGGGAAAGGTGCCAGAGGATGTAATAGAGGCACTTGTAGAGGATAGAGTTCAGGATGAGCTTAAGTCTGGTGTTCAGACTATGCAGTATCAGATTAATACTCTTATGACAACAAATGGTCAGTCACCATTCGTTACTGTATTTATGCAGATAGAGGAAGGCTACGAATATGAAAAAGAAGTAGCTATGATTATAGAAGAAATCCTTAAGCAGAGAATAGAGGGTATCAAAAATGAGAAGGGTGTATATGTAACACCGGCGTTCCCTAAGCTTATCTATGTACTTGATGAGTGCAACTGCTTAAAGGGTGGCAAGTATGATTACCTTACAAAGATTGCAGTAGAATGTTCATCAAAGAGACTTTATCCTGACTATATCTCAGCTAAGAAGATGAGAGAGAATTACGAGGGTAATGTATTCTCTTGTATGGGTTGTAGAAGCTTCTTAAGCCCATGGCAGGACAAGGATGGCAACTATAAGTGGGAAGGTCGTTTCAACCAGGGTGTTGTTTCTCTTAACCTTCCACAGATTGGTATCATTGCTCAGGGTGATGAGGAACTTTTCTGGCAGCTTATGGAGGAGAGACTTTCACTTTGTTTTGAGGCACTTATGTGCAGACATCGTGCTCTTGAGGGTACACTTTCAAATGTTAGTCCAATTCATTGGCAGCATGGTGCTATTGCACGTCTTGAGAAGGGTGAGACTATTGACAGTCTTCTTCATGGTGGATATTCGACAATTTCACTTGGTTACATAGGTCTTTATGAAGTAACAAAGCTTATGACAGGTGTGAGTCACACAGATCCAAAGGGAACTGAGTTTGCATTGAAGGTTATGACTAGACTTCGCGAGGCAGCAGATACATGGAAGAGAAATACAGGTATCGGCTTCGGTCTCTATGGAACACCGGCAGAGAGTCTTTGCTATAGAATTGCCCGTATTGATAAGGAGCGTTTTGGAAGCATTCCGGACATTACAGATAAGGGATATTATACAAACTCTTACCATGTAGATGTTAGAGAGAAGATTGATGCATTTTCTAAGTTTACATTTGAGAGCCAGTTCCAGACAATTTCTTCTGGTGGTGCCATCTCATATGTTGAGATTCCAAATATGCGTCACAATCTTACAGCTCTTGAGGAAATTGTTAAGTTTATCTACGACAATATTCAGTATGCTGAGTTTAATACTAAGTCAGATTACTGTCATGTATGTGGATATGACGGAGAGATTGAGATAAATGATAAGATGGAGTGGGAGTGCCCACAGTGCCACAATAAGGATCAGGGTAAGATGAATGTCACAAGACGTACATGTGGTTACCTTGGTGAGAATTTCTGGAATGTCGGAAAGACAAAGGAAATCAAGGCACGAGTACTTCACTGTTAATCTGAATATAGTGAAAACAGTTGGTTCGCCGACATTTTATGTCGGCGAATTTCCTATTATTAGAAAGTATAGGAGGCGAAGGTATGAATTATGCGTCTATAAAGATAATGGATGTGGCTAATGGTCCGGGTGTGCGTATGTCTCTGTTTGTCAGCGGATGCACACATTACTGTAAGGGATGCTTCAATAAAGAGGCATGGGATTTTAATTATGGAGAGCCTTTTACACAAAATGAGATAGATTACATTATTGATTATGTCAGCAGTCCATACATAGCAGGACTTACTATCCTTGGTGGAGAGCCTATGGAGCAGGCCAATCAGCAGGGACTGTTGCCGCTGCTTAGACAGTTTAGGGAAAAACTTCCAGAAAAATCTGTGTGGTGCTTTACAGGCTATGATTTTGAAAAGGATGTTTTGGGCAGGATGATGAATGAATATCCTGAGACAAAGGAGCTGGTATCGTACTTTGACGTGATGGTAGATGGCAAATTTGTTGAAGAATTAAAGGATTTGTCCATAAGATTCAGAGGTTCCTCTAATCAAAGAATAATAATGGTAAAAGAGTCTCTTGAAAAGGGTGAGATAGTCCTCTGGGACGAAAGTAAAGAAAGGTAGGCACATATGACAAAGTTTGATGTAAATATAAAGAAATTAAATGAGAAGGCAGTTATACCAACATATGGAACAGAGTACGCTGCAGGTGCAGATTTGTATGCGTGTATGGACGAGGCTGTGGAAATTAAGCCGGGTGAGACGCATTTTGTCAAGACTGGGTTGGCAATGGAGATACCAGTAGGATACGCTGGACTTATATATGCGAGAAGTGGACTTGCATGCAAGAAGGGTCTTGCGCCAGCAAATAAAGTAGGTGTTATAGATTCTGACTATAGAGGAGAAATAATGGTAGCTCTTCATAATCACAGCAACCAGCCAGTGACAGTAGAGTCGGGAGAGAGAATAGCACAGCTTGTTATCACACCATATATAGTGGCAGCATTTAACCAGGTGGAAGAGCTGGATAACACTGATAGAGGAGCAGGAGGATTCGGCTCTACAGGAAGAAAGTAGAACATCTTCATATAAAGGGAAAGGGTATGGCACAGTGTTGGGGCCATACTTTTTTTTAAATTTTGCAAGTAAATGTAGAAAAAAGTAAAATTTTATGATAATATAATTATATGATTTGTATTCGTGAATAATAAACGAAAATAGAATATAGGGAGGTCTAATTATATGGAATATGATGAGATTTATTTTAGAAAGAGTGCCAATAAAAAGGCTATGACCGTGTGGCTTTTTATAGCGGTTGTTCTTACAGTGGCATATTTTGTTGAATGGATGGTAGGAAAGAGAACAATGACATACACTATCGTGTTTATGTTTGTGTGTTGGATTCCTATTATTTTATCCTTTGTTTTTATAAAATTGAAGGGATTAGAGACTACATACTGTAAGGAGACAATAGCAGTTGGATATGGATTGTTCTTTGCATTCGTAGCCATGACAGGTGATTCGCAGCTTACATGTATGTATGTATTTCCAGTAGCGAGTATGCTTCTCCTTTACAAGGATAAAAATTTGATGATAAGAATTGGTATCTTGAACATGTTGCTTCTTGTGGTCAGATTGGTTAAGGATATAATGGCAGACAATCTGACATCTCAGGATGTTACGGAATATGAGATTGTATTTGCAGTTACATTCTTGATATATCTGGGATATGTCTTAACATTAAGTCATACTATCCAATCAGATGGTGCAATGCTTGGTTCTGTTCAGGCAAACCTTGACAGAGTTGTTCAGACTATTGAGCAGGTTAAGGAAGCTAGTACATCAGTTGTAGATGGAGTTACAGTAGTTAGAGAGCTCTCTGATGAAAATAAGGAGAGTGCAGAAAACGTTGTTTCAAATATGGAAGATTTGACATCTAATAATGCGGTTCTTCAGGATAGAACGAATTCATCTATCGCTATGACTGGAAAGATTAATGAGCAGGTTGAAAATGTGGCTGGACTCATACAGGAGATGGTAGTGCTCATGGAGCAGTCAGTAAGCAATGCCAAGATGAGTTCACAGCAGCTTGCTGATGTAGTAGAGTCTACAAATGAGATGGCGCAGCTTTCTACAGAGGTAGACAAGATTCTTAGAGATTTCAAGAATGAGTTTGAGATGGTTAAGAACGAGACAGGAACTATTGAGCAGATTACAAGTCAGACAAATCTTCTTGCTTTAAATGCTTCTATTGAGGCTGCAAGAGCTGGTGAAGCAGGTAGAGGTTTTGCAGTAGTTGCTGATGAAATTAGAAATCTTAGTGAGGGAACAAAGACATCTTCAACAAGTATTATGAGTGCGCTGGCACACCTTGAGGAAACAAGTGAGAAGATGACAGAGTCTATCACAAAGACATTACAGCTTATCAATTCTACACTTGAGAGTGTTATGACTGTTAGTGAGAGCGTAAACGCCATTACAGAGGATTCTATTAAGCTTGGTGAAAATGTTTCGGTAGTAGATTCAGCTATGCGTGAGGTAGAGGATTCTAACAAGAACATGGTTGACAATATGTATCAGGTTAGCGAAGTGGTTGAACTTATGACTCAGAGTATTGCAGTTGCTGATGATACAACTAGAATCATGAGAAGCAAATACGCAGAGACATCAACAAACGTTATCAATATTGAAAAGGTTGTTGGTCATCTTATTGAAGAACTCGGTGAAGGCGGATTTATGGGCGCTGATGACTTAAGAGCTGGAATGTACTTTAGCATCATTGAGACAGTTGGTAAGGAGACTGTAGAGTACAAGGGTGTTATAGCTGAGATGACTGATAAGGGCGAGATTATTACTGATAGAGTGAGAAGCTCTTCAGGTGACTTACAGTACATAAAGTCTAGAGCTTATGAGCTTAGAATAATTGTAGATAATGGTATATATAGCTGGACTGATTTAAAGATAATAGAGTGCAAGGAAGGTGGCTATAAGATTATTGTAAACAATAATCCGAAGGTACTTAATCGTAGAAAATATAGACGTATGCCGCTTAAGAATAATTGTGCTATTAACCTTAAGACTTCTACAGATTCAATCAAGGGACGTATGGTTAATATCAGTGCTGGTGGATTTGCATTTGAGACAACTAATGATGCTATTGATAATACAAAGGGCACATTAGTTAAGTTGGATGTAGCAGACTTCCCATTACTTGCAGGAAAGACCTTAGAGGGTCAGATAATCCGTATCACAAACAATTCCGGACAATACATAGTTGGATGCCGTATGCTTGATGATGATATGGAAATCTATAAGTTTGTAGAAGAAAACTACAAAGGTGAATAATACTTTAAAAGGGACGCGAAAGCGTCCCTTTACTTATGCAATAAAAGCCATAAAATAATTGACAAAATGCCTATTTTATTATACTATAAACCTCGGTTAGCTGATATGGCACAGTCGGTAGCGCACCTCATTGGTAGTGAGGAGGTCACGGGTTCGATTCCCGTTATCAGCTTTCGCGAAAGCACCGAGACGTGCAAAAAGAAAGAAACACAATGGGTTACAAGCTTGCTTGTATAACCCATTGTGTTTCTTTCTTTTTATAGGGCTTTAGCCCGCGATGAGCAGCCTATGGCTGCGAATTGCGCGTCTCGGATAAAGAAGGGCTTTAGCCCGCGATGAGCAGCCTATGGCTGCGAATTGCACGTAATATTATGTAGAATTGGTCTACATAGCAGCAGTTTTTTAATATTAGAGAAATATATCTTAACGAGTTTACAAAATATCATTCTAGAAAACAGGATTAATGGTAGTGTCGAGAAGAATAATGAGAAAATAAATTAGAGGTAAAATAGCAGACAGTATAGTATAGCCAACAACTATTCTTCTGACAATTTTAATGCGTGTTTCATCAAGCGCAGCACTTTTTATAGTCCACTCCTTAGAAGTATACACAATACACCATATTATATCTACAAGGTATATAATCCAGTAGTAATTGGGAAAAATTACTACGCAGCATATAGTTGTTATAATGGTCGTAATGATGAACAAAGTGTTAATGGGCCATATTTTTGGTTGCTCCTTATCATAAGTATTTTCAATATCCATAACTATCCCTCCCGCTCAATAAATATATATAATTATATCATAAAAATCCCTTGTATAAAACCCTTAAAACATATATACTACTAGCAGTGATAACACAAAAGGAGGAATTATATTATGGCTACAGTTAGACCATTTGTCTGTGTCCGTCCAGCGGCAGATAAAGCAGATAAAATTGCAGCATTACCATATGATGTATATAATCGCGAGGAGGCTTGTCAGGTAGTAAAGGGCAATCCATTATCATTTTTAAATATTGACAGAGCAGAGACTCAGTTTGATTCATCAGTAGATACATATGATGAGAGAGTTTACAAGAAAGCAAAGGAATTATTGGATAAAATGGAGGCTGAGGGCTCATTTATAACAGATAATGACCGTTGCTATTATATATACGAGCTTACAATGGATGGAAGAAAGCAGACTGGTTTAGTTGCTTGTGCTTCTATAGATGATTACGCTAATGGTGTTATAAAGAAGCATGAGAATACCAGAGCGGATAAGGAAGTTGATAGAATCAACCACGTTGATAACTGTAATGCTCAGACTGGACCTATTTTTCTTGCATACCGTGCAAACAGTGTTATTAATAGTGTGATTGGAAAGGTTAAGTCTGATGCACCTGTATATGATTTCGTGGCAGATGATGGCATACGACACGCTGTATGGAAGATCGGACAGGCTGAGGACATTGCTGCTATAGAAAGTGAGTTTGCGAAGATTTCTCAGATTTACATTGCTGATGGTCATCATAGAGCAGCATCAGCAGTTAAGGTTGGTATGAAGAGAAGAGAGGAAAATCCAGGCTTTGATGGCACAGAGGAGTTCAATTTCTTCCTATCAGTTTTGTTCCCTGATGAGGAGCTTATGATTATGCCTTACAACAGGGTTGTAAAGGATTTGAACGGAAATACTAAAGAGGAATATCTCGAAAAAGTTTCAAAAGTTTATGATGTGAAATGTGTTGGAGCTACAGCTTATGCTCCTTCAGAAAAGTGCAAGGTAGGAATGTATCTTGATGGACAGTGGTATGAGCTTAGTGCAAAGGATGAAATTAAGTCAGATGACCCTGTAGATGGTCTTGATGTGTCAGTTCTTCAAAATCACGTTCTTTCACCAATACTTGGCATCGGTGACCCAAGAGTTGATAAGAGAGTTGATTTTATAGGTGGAATCAGAGGTTTAGGAGAACTGGAGAGAAGATGTAAGGAAGATATGACAGTTGCATTTTCTATGTATCCTACATCTATACAGGAGCTTTTTGATGTGGCTGACTCAGGTCTTCTTATGCCACCAAAGTCTACTTGGTTTGAGCCAAAGCTTAGAAGTGGACTCTTTATACATAAGCTTTCATAGTCTTAAGTAAAGTAGCATTATAAATGCAAGAAGGGATTAACTGTGAAGTTTTTAATTAAGAAGTTAGCCGCCATTGCTATGGTGTCAATTATGATTTTGTCACTGACAGGCTGTGGGGCACACAAATATGAAAATTTAGATGAGAATAAGCTTCTTATAGTTACAACTCTTTTTCCGCAGTATGATTTTGCAAAACATATAGCTGGGGATAAGGCGGAGGTAGTGCTTTTGTTACCACCAGGTACTGAATCTCATGATTTTGAGCCGACACCATCGGATATTATTCTTATAAATAAGGCAGATTTATTTATCTATACAGGAGATGAGATGGAGCCTTGGGTAGGGACTATATTAGAGAGTATAGATAACGAGAATCTTAATGTGTTAGATGTAAGTGATGGCATAGAACTTATATGCGAGGAAGAAAACCATGAGCATAATCATGTTCATGAAGATGGTCAGCATGAGCATGAGGATGAATATGCCCATGAAGATGATGAGGCTGACCATAGTGAGGAGCATGAGGAAGAGCATGACGAGGATAGTCACAGTGGAGAAAGTATTATCTTAGGAGAGGCGGAGCATGACCATTCCCATACGGCGGATCCTCACATTTGGACAAGCCCTGTAAATGCCATAAAAATGGCATCTAATATAGCAGAGGCTCTAGCAGAGTTCGATGAAGAAAACAGTGCATTTTATTTGGACAATTGTGATGAATATACAATGGAGCTTGAAGAAATTGATGCCCAGTTTGAGAGCATAGTTTCTAATTCGGCTACTAAAACTATTTATTTTGGTGGAAGATTTGCTATGTCATATTTTGCACGAGAGTACGGGCTAAGCTACGTGGCAGCATTTGACTCGTGTCAAACTGAGTCTGAGCCTAGCGCCAGACTTATTGTAAAGATTATTGAAAAAATGAGAGAGGATAAAGCACGTTATGTTTTTTATGAGGAGATGACAGACCCGAAGGCTGCAAGGATTATTGCAGAGGAAATAGGCGGAGAGATATTGCTTCTTCACTCATGTCACAACGTTTCAAAGTCAGAGATGGAATCAGGTGTCACATATCTTTCTCTTATGAAGCAGAATGTGGAAAACCTTAGAAAAGCACTTGATTAGTTATATATAGCGCAGAAAGTAGGATGAAATGTCACAGTTATTATGTAAAAATATTTCAATTGCATACGAGAAAGAAAATGTGGTGGATAATCTGTCTATAGCTATAGAACAGGGAGATTATGTCAGCATTATCGGTGAAAACGGTACGGGAAAGAGTTCTCTATTAAAGGGTATTTTAGGTCTTGTATCTTTGAAAAATGGTAAGGTTGAATTCGGAGATGGATTAGACCGCAAAAATGTAGGTTATCTTTCACAGCAAAATCCAATGCAGAAGGATTTTCCGGCTTCGGTTTACGAGGTTGTGTTATCCGGATGTTTGAAAAGCAAAGGATTTAGACCTTTTTTCTCAAAAAAAGAGAGAAGATTAGCTGTGGCGAATCTTAAAAAGATGGGTATGGAGGGATACAAAAAGAGCTGTTATGCGGACCTTTCAGGTGGACAAAAGCAGCGTGTACTTCTGGCCAGAGCTTTGTGTGCCACAGATAAAATGATTATATTGGATGAGCCGGTGACAGGACTTGACCCGGTGGCTACAGCAGATATGTATCATCTTGTAAATAAGTTAAATAAAGATTTAGGCATAACTATTGTTATGGTAACTCATGATATAGATAATGCTTTAAAATATTCAAATAAGATACTTCATCTTCACAAAAATAACAAATACTATTTTGGCCCAAAGGATGATTATCTTATACATGGAGGATGTACAGATGAGTGTTGTGCTCCTGATGTATCAGAGCTTCCAAGGACACTTCTTGACGAGGAGAAAATTACTGCTGATGAGTTGAAGTACGGACCGGCTGACAGCGAATGTAAAAATCCAACATGTCAGTGTCATCACCACAGCTTAAATACAAAGACTGGAGGTGAGCAGTAATGGGTATTTTTGAAGAAATTATTGGTATGTTTTCGTACTCATTTATGGTGAGAGCCATAATCGTAGGAGGGCTTGTTGCCTTGTGTGCTTCACTTTTAGGTGTAGTCCTTGTACTTAAAAGATATTCTATGATAGGTGATGGTTTATCTCACGTTGGTTTTGGTGCCATGGCGGTAGGATTGGCATTTAATCAGGCGCCATTAGCAGTGGCTATACCTGTTGTTGTCATTGCAGCATTTCTGCTCTTAAGAGTCAGTGAAAACAGCAAGATAAAGGGAGATGCAGCTATAGGGCTAATATCGTCAAGCGCGCTGGCTATTGGTATGGTTGTAAATGCCAGCAGCTCAGGGACAAATATTGATTTAAACAGCTATATGTTTGGAAGTATTTTGGCCATTGATAAGAGTGAGATGGTTCTTTGCATAGTTCTCGGTGTGGTTGTTATAGGTGCATTTGCATATTTTTACAACCCTATTTTTGCCATAACATTTGATGAGAATTTTGCACGAGCTACAGGTCTTAAGGTGGAAGTGTATAAGACGATTTTGTCAGTACTTACAGCAGTTACGATTGTAATTGGCATGAGAATAATGGGTACACTTTTAATATCAAGTCTTATTATTTTTCCGGCGCTGTCGGCAATGCGTGTAACACATAGATTTAGACAGGTTATGATAATGTCTGTCATTATATCAATGTTTTGCTTCTTCACAGGACTGGTGGCATCATATTTACTTGAATTGCCAACAGGAGCAACTATTGTTGTGAGCAACCTATGTGTGTTTGTTGTTATGACAATAGTAGGATATTTTAGAAAGAAAGCATAAAGTATTCGATAAATTTGGAGGAAAGCTAGTGGAAACTTTAACGGATGGCATGAAAAATCCCAGCTGCGTAGCAGCTTCGATTAAACATAAAATATCAGTGAGAAATCTTGTAGAGTTTATCTTAAGATATGGTGATATTGATAATCGTGTTAGCGCAGGTGCTGACAAGAATGCCATGCAGGAAGGTGCCAGATTACATAAGAAAATACAGGGGAAAATGGGAGGAAACTACCATGCGGAGGTACCACTTCGTATGGAGTTTCCTTATGATGAATTTTCCATTATAGTTGAGGGTCGAGCAGACGGTATCATAGATGGGGATGATGAAAAATCAGCAACCATAGATGAGATAAAATGTGTCTACGCAGACCTTTATTTTATTGAGGAACCAAAGCCTATACACAAGGCACAGGCTATGTGCTACGGCTATATGTACGCAGTAGAGTCGGATTTGGAAAAGATTACTATACAGATGACTTACGTAAATATCGACACAGAGGAAGTGAAACGATTTACGGAGGATTTTACCCTAGAACAGCTAACTGTATGGTTTAGGGAAGTGATTGATAAATATTCTCTGTGGGTGAAATATTTATATGAAAATCAGAGAGAAATGAGACGTACAGCTACAGAGTTAAACTTTCCTTATGAATACCGTGCAGGCCAGAAGGAAGTGGCAGTATCTGTATACAGGGCTATAAATAGAAAGGTAGAGCTTTTTATACAGGCGCCAACGGGTGTAGGGAAAACTATGTCTACGGTTTTTCCGGCAGTAAAGGCTATGGGTGAGGATAAGGCTGAAAAGATATTTTATCTCACAGCAAAGACTATCGCTGGAACGGTGGCCCACGAGGCATTTAGAACCCTAAGAAAATCAGGACTTCATATGAAAACCATATCCATAACGGCCAAGGAAAAAATGTGTGTTATGGATGAAGCAAACTGCAATCCCATATACTGTGAGAGAGCAAAAGGACATTATGATAGGATAAACGAAGCAGTTTTTGACATTATTAACAATGAATCAGATATTACAAGAGAGGTTATTAAAGAATATGCAGCAAAGCATAATGTCTGTCCATTTGAAATGAGTTTGGACATAAGCAATTGGGTAGATGCTATAATATGCGACTATAACTATGCCTTTGACCCATCAGCATCTCTCAAGCGATATTTTTCAGAGGGTGGAAATGGCAGATATATCTTTCTGGTGGATGAGGCGCATAACCTTGTAGATAGAGCAAGAGAAATGTACTCGGCATCCATCTCCAAGGAAAAGGTATTGGAAGTAAAGCGCATAATGAATGGAAGAGATAAGAAGATAACAGGTGCGCTGGAACGTATAAACAGAGTTCTTTTAGGTTATAAAAGAATGTGTGAGGATAAGCCTTATATAATAATGCCTCATACAGCAGAGCTTGAGATACAGCTTATGCGCCTTAATTCGCTGTTTGAAAAGTATATGGAGACTCACAGGGAGTTTGAGAATAGAGATATAGTATTAGATTTCTATTTTGAGTCATTAAATTATATGGCAACAGTGGAGAGATTGGATGAGTGCTATGAAATATATGCACGCATTGATGAGGATGGAGAGTTTAGGACACATCTTATGTGCATCAACCCATCAAACAATCTGAAAATGTGTATGGAGAAGGCTGTATCTACTATATTTTTCTCAGCTACATTATTGCCGGTAAACTATTATAAGGAGCTTTTAAGTGGCAATAAGGACGATTACGCAATGTATATTGATTCGCCTTTTGACCAGTCAAACAGACTAATATTTATAGCAAATGATGTCACAAGCAGATATACTAAGAGAGGTGTCCTAGAGTATGAGAAAATGGCAGAATACATATATCAGGTTGTCTCGTCGAAGGTTGGCAATTATATGATTTTCTTTCCGTCATACAATCTGCTTCGCTCAGTTTATGATGTAGCGGTAAATAGTGATAAATTTAAGGAGGTTGATATAATATGTCAGCAGAACTCCATGACAGAATCGGAGAGAGAAGAATTCTTAAGCCTGTTTGAGCAGGTTAGAGAAAGGTCTATGGCGGCATTTTGTGTAATGGGTGGCATATTCTCAGAAGGTATTGACTTGACAAATGATAGGCTTATAGGTACAGTCGTTGTAGGGACAGGACTTCCGCAGGTTTGCGTGGAGCGGGATATTATTATGAATTATTTTAAGGATAGAGGCTTAGATGGTTTTGATTACGCCTACAGATATCCTGGTATGAATAAAGTCCAGCAGGCAGCAGGAAGAGTAATAAGAACCCACGAAGATACGGGGATTATAGGACTTTTGGATGACAGATTTATGAGTAGGGATTATACTCGGCTGTTTCCTAGAGAATGGAATGACATAAAATCTGTTAATATGGCAAAAGTTTCTGATGTCATAAATGAATTTTGGAAGAGGATAAGTGAGCGATGAAGGTTGTAGAAAGGTTTTTGGCCGGTGTATTTATGGTCAGTATGTTTTTAGTTATTATAATAAGCTCAGTTGAACTGGCGGTGTATGCTGATTATGATTACTTTAGAGAAGAGTTTGAGAAATATAATGTCAATAATAAAGAGGGCATCGTCAATATGGAGATGGACGAGCTTGTGAGGGTGACAAAGGAAATGATGAGCTATCTTCGCGGTGACAGAGATACTTTGGTTATTGATGCAGTTATAGACGGTCAGGTAAAGGAGTTTTTTAATGACAGGGAAAAGAGCCATATGGCAGATGTGAGAGACTTGTTTGTGGCAGCTATAGATGTGAGAGCTGCTGCTTCTTTAATGGTCGTTGTGTCATTTGTAAATTTGTGTATGCTACTTTATATGAAGGATATAAAAATTCTTTTGTATAATGCATATAAAACAACATTAGTAGTGTTGGCTGGAGTTATAACAGGACTTGTGGCGTGGTGTTTAATTGATTTCACCGGAGCGTTCTATAAGTTTCATGCACTTTTCTTTAGCGACTACGAGTGGTTGCTTGATAAAAGGAACAGTCGTCTTATAAATATTTTGCCGGAAGGCTTTTTTGTTGACACTGCTACACGAATAGTGGTAATATTTATTATGCTCATTTTAATAATGGGTGGGTTATTGCTTTTTGCAAAGAAAAACAAAAAACTTGGAGGTACTTATGAGTAAGGTTAAAAGAGTTTACGTTGAGAAACAGGCTCCTTATGCTGTTAAGGCAAAAGAACTGAAGGAGGAAATCAGCAGCTTCTTAGGTATTAAGACAGTTACAGGTGTACGAGTTTTCGTTCGCTATGATGTTGAGAATCTTTCAGATGAAACTTACAAGATGGCTTTAAATACTGTATTTTCAGAGCCACCTGTAGATACTCTTTATGAGGAGGAGTTTCCACACTCAGCTGATGATAGAATTTTTAGTGTTGAATATCTTCCTGGTCAGTTTGATCAGAGAGCAGATTCGGCAGAGCAGTGTGTAAGATTCTTAAACGAGAATGAGACACCTGTTATTAAGACTGCTGTTACATATGTTATAGAGGGAACAGTTACAGATGAGCAGTTTGAAAGCATTAAGAGCTTCTGTATCAACCCTGTAGACTCAAGAGAGACTGGAATGGTTAAGCCGGAGACTCTTGTTACAGTATTTGATGAGCCGGCAGACGTTAAGATTCTTGATGGATTTAACGCTATGGCAGAGGCAGAGCTTAAAGAACTTTATGGTTCACTTAACCTTGCTATGACATTTAAGGACTTCCTTCACATACAGAATTATTTCAAGAATGAGGAAAACAGAGATCCATCTATGACAGAAATCAGAGTTCTTGACACATATTGGTCAGATCACTGTCGTCATACAACATTCCAGACAGAGCTTAAGAATGTTGAGTTTGAAGATGGATATTATAATAAGCCAATCGTAGATACATACAATAATTATATGGCTGACAGAGAGGTTCTTTACAAGGGTAGAGATGACAAGTTCGTTTGTCTTATGGATTTAGCACTTTTAGCTATGAAAAAGCTTAAGAAAGAGGGCAAGTTAGACGATCAGGAGGAGTCAGAGGAAATTAATGCATGTTCAATCGTTGTTCCAGTAGAAGTAGATGGACAGACAGAGGAATGGCTTGTTAATTTCAAGAATGAGACACATAATCATCCTACAGAGATAGAGCCATTTGGTGGTGCTGCTACATGTCTTGGTGGTGCCATAAGAGATCCATTGTCAGGTCGTACATATGTATATCAGGCTATGCGTGTTACAGGTGCTGCAGACCCTACAAAATCAGTTAAGGAGACTCTTCCAGGAAAGCTTCCACAGAAGAAGCTTGTTCGTGGTGCAGCTAACGGTTACAGCTCATACGGTAACCAGATTGGTCTTGCAACAGGACTTGTTAAGGAGATTTACCATCCAAATTACGTAGCTAAGAGAATGGAAATCGGTGCTGTTATGGTTGCTGCTCCAAGACGTGCAGTTAAGAGAGAGACATCTGATCCGGGCGATATCATCATCTTACTCGGTGGACGTACAGGACGT
>JAFSIA010000031.1 GCA_017440045.1 Lachnospiraceae bacterium | reverse complement strand
CTGCTGCCGTATACATCTCCATACCTTGTATGCTGATATATTCACATGCACCCTCTAGCTTTACTTCTGCCAGAGGTATCTCCCGTCTCTCTCATTCTCTTCCTCCAATGTAACTATTCCGTGCCTTTATAGGTTACTTTATTTTCTTGAATTTCCTATGTTAATGCCAAGTACAATTCCCAAAAATACTACCATTACCACGATAATTACTAAAACGGCCATTTTTTCCATAAATCGAAAATCCTGCATCTCTGGGCCTGTTGCGAAGCTTGATGCACAATCCAGATAGCTATCTTCATATGGAAATTGCACCTTATATTTTTCAAAATCAATATTGGCTCCACCTACACGTCCAATCGGCAATTGTAACATTCCTTTTCGTTTTATATCTACTATACTATCATTTATGAATACAGCAAATCTTTCTCCACTTTCTAACGTTGCTATATAATACTGTCCATAACTTTTTAGTGTTCTCTTAAAAATAACTTTTATTTTGTTATATTCTGGCTTGCTTGACTCTCCTTCTTCTATGCATTGATAAATTCCTGTTGGTTCTAAATCACTTGAATCAATTTCCAAAACAACATTAATATATCCTTTTTCATTCATCAAATCATCAATGCAGTGAACCCGTTTTATATTTGCATCTCCTCTATAACCTTTTGCTCTTGTACGTTTCTCATCTGCCTCTTCCTGACTAAGTACCGGACTATTTTCATACACTATCTTCTCATATGGCGGCAGATATACTACCGCCCAACAAATAAATGCCACTGCCAAGCTCGCTACTACAAATCCTAATCTACTACGTATTAATATCATTTTCTTCTCTCTTATTTCTTTGATTCTGCCTCTACCTCTTCCTGAGTCATGATTGTAATCGTTCCACCATTTCTGCAGTATAAGGTACTATCCTGTGTAAGAGCAGGAACTCCACCTACGAGATGTGTTTTGTCTACATTTTCCCATACATCAATTAAAATTGGTTTGCATTTACATCCACCACATCCCATAAGATGTTTTGATATCGTTATAGCTGGTCCAAATAGTATTTCTTCCAAATCCACTATATTTCCCGGATTCGTATAAGAATTACATCTGCCAAAGTGCACTACGTTATCTCCTTCCTTATAATCACAGGCATTCATTAATGGCTGTTTATCATCATTTGTACTTCCCGGATCACAGGTCTTCTCCCACACAATTCCATGATCTGTTTTCACATTCAGATAATTAGACATGGTTCCTTTATCACATTTTGCTTTTGCCAGTCTACATGTATATACCTTATTCTCTTCTCCCATTTTTATCGCTCCTCTTCTGTTTTCACTCTCTCAAAATCAACTCCATAAACCTGTCTTCGCAGCATACTCTCTGCCACAGCAAGCGACACGATTATGATGTTTTCCTGTGTGCCTTTTACACGGAATACATCCTTGTTCTGTATCTTGCTTTTATCCAGTATGATTTCTTTTAATTCTCCATTCGGATACACGGTAACATCCTTAGAGAGACAGTCAATCTCTTCATAATTTAACAACCAGTAGGTAGGTGCTACTTCTATTTCCCGCTCATAAGCAAATACTTTGATTGGCTTTCCTTTTATGTGTTCATCATACATTTGCAGAATATCCTTTACGTTTTCCTTTACAAGAAGCAAAGGGCGCTGCAACACATCCGGTATCTCAAGCCCTCTTGTATCATGATAATACGTTACAATTCCCTTAGGCAGCTTTTCAAATTCCTCCGGTGAACAGTTCTGTTTATATACAGTTGTGTCTAATCTCTCTATATTTATATAATTTGTTATT
>JAFSIA010000004.1 GCA_017440045.1 Lachnospiraceae bacterium | reverse complement strand
ATTGTTAAGACAGCATTCTGTGGTCCATGCTTCGGCGCAGGCGACACACCATCTAATAATGCACTGAGTATCCGTCATTCTACAAGAAACTTCCCTAACAGAGAGGGTTCTAAGCTTCAGAATGGTCAGATTTCATCAGTTGCACTTATGGATGCACGTTCAATTGCAGCTACAGCAGCTAACAAGGGTTACCTTACAGCAGCTACAGACCTTGATATGGAATATACATCACCTAAGTATCACTTTGATTCAGCTATATATGCTAACAGAGTATTTGATTCTAAGGGTGTTGCTGATCCATCAGTTGAGATTAAATTTGGTCCAAACATTAAGGATTGGCCAAAGATGATTCCACTTACAGAGAACGCTTTACTTAAGGTTGTTTCTGAGATTCATGATCCGGTTACAACAACAGATGAGCTCATCCCTTCAGGAGAGACATCTTCATATCGTTCAAATCCATTAGGTCTTGCAGAGTTTACACTCTCAAGAAAGGATCCTGAGTATGTTGGCAAGGCTAAGGAAGTTCAGGAAATGGAGAAGATGAGAGAAGAGGGCGTTTGTCCATGTGAGAAGTATCCTGAGATTAAGGATGTCATGGGAGCCGTTAAGACAAAGTTCCCAGAGGCAAGCCATGAGAATACAGGATTTGGTTCTACAATATATGCAGTTAAGCCAGGCGATGGTTCGGCTAGAGAGCAGGCAGCTTCATGTCAGAGAGTTCTCGGCGGACTTGCAAACATTGCAAAGGAATATGCTACAAAGAGATATCGTTCAAACCTTATTAACTGGGGTATGCTTCCATTTATCTTTGAGGAGGATAATCTTCCATTTGCAAACGGCGACTACATCTTTGTTCCTGAGATAGCTAAGGCTATTAAGGATAAGGCAGTAGAGATACCTGCATATGTTATAAAGAATGGGGCATTGTCAGAGTTTACACTTAAGATGGGTGAGCTTACTGATGATGAGAGAGATATTATACTAAAGGGTTGTCTTATCAACTACAATAATAAGTCAATGTAAGGCGATAGCATACATTAGTATAGCGCGTAGTCCAGAGCTTTGTGAAAAAGAAGTTTCTGGTTTACGCGTTATTACATATGAGACAATCCAGGAGAAAGAAGGAGGTTAATATGAGAGTAACATCAAACAATGGAAACTTTGATTTTGAAATCAAAGACTTAAATCCAAAAACAGTTAAGAAAGTAATAATAGCTGTGGTTGCCATTATCGCAGTAATTATTATCGGAAGCCAGGCATTCTACTCAGTTAAGGAGCAGGAGGCAGCAGTACTTATTACATTTGGTAATGCGGAGCCGGTGACAGACCCAGGACTTCATTTCAAGATACCATTTGTACAGCAGGTAGAGAAGGTCGATACAACTATTCAGAGCTTCACAATCGGTTATGATGCAGAGACAGATGTATCAATTGAAGAGGAGTCGCTTATGATTACATCTGACTACAACTTTATCAATGTAGATTTCTTCGTTGAGTATCAGGTAAATGACCCTGTAAAGGCTCTTTACGCATCGTCTGACCCAAGCGCAATCCTTAAGAATATGGCTCAGAGCTGTATCCGTACAGTAATCGGTCAGTCAGAAGTAGACAGCGTACTTACAACAGGAAAGGGCGAGATACAGGCTGCCATTAGAGAGATGCTTACAACAAGACTCGCTGAGCATGACTTAGGAATTCACCTTGTAAATATCACAATGCAGGATGCAGAGCCACCTACAGCAGCAGTTATGGAGGCATTTAAGGCCGTTGAAACAGCTAAGCAGGGTAAGGAGACAGCATTAAATAATGCGAACAAGTACCAGAATGAGAAGCTGCCGGAGGCAGAGGCTAAGGTAGACCAGATTCGTCAGCAGGCAGAAGCTCAGAAGGCTGAGAGAATCAAGGAAGCTGAGGGACAGGTAGCCAGATTTAACGCAATGTATGAGGAATACGTTAAGTACCCAGACATAACAAGACAGAGAATGTTCTACGAGGCAATGGAGGAGTTACTTCCACATCTTGAGGTTATCATTGATGATGGTTCAGGAAACACTCAGAAGCTTCTTCCATTAGGATCATTTAGCCAGATGGGAGGTACTACAAATGAATAAGAAAAGCATAGTTAAATGGATTTTAGGTATATTATTAGTTATACTTGTTGTAGTAGGTTTAAATTCTATAGTTATTACATATGAAAATGAATATAAACTTGTCAGAGTATTTGGTAAGGTAGAGAGAGTTATCACAGAGGAAGGTATCACATTTAAGATTCCTTTTATCGAGTCAACAGATACAATACCAAAGCAGATTCTTTTGTATGATTTAGCTGCAAGTGACGTAATCACAATGGATAAGAAGACAATGGTAACAGATACATATGTGCTTTGGCAGGTAACGGACCCTTATGTATTTGCAAAAACGTTAAGTGCCAATGTTACAAATGCAGAAAGCCGTATCGATGCAGCAGTATATAACTCTTTGAAGGAAGTTATCGGTGCTATGTCTCAGGCGGAAGTTATCAGTGCAAGAGATGGAGAGCTTAGCGATAAGATAATGGAAAGAATCGGTGATACAGTAGAGCAGTACGGAATTACACTTGTAAGTGTAGAGACAAAGCATCTCGACTTGCCAGATGATAATAAGACTGCTGTATATGAGCGTATGATTTCAGAGAGAGAGCAGATGGCAGCACAGTACACAGCTGAGGGTAATGCAGAATCTCAGATTATTAAGAATGAAACTGATAAGGAAGTTTCTATTATGATTGCCAATGCTACAGCTGAGGCAGAGCAGATAATTGCTGAAGGTGAGGCACAGTACATGCAGATATTATCAGCAGCATACAACGATGCATCAAGAAGTGATTTCTACACCTTTGTAAGGTCATTAGATGCAGCTAAGGCATCACTTATCGGTGGACATAAGACACTTATCCTAGCACCTGATTCACCACTGGTACAGGTATTCTATGGAAAGTAATTAAAATATCGTAAATGAGTAAGAGGACTTTAGATTAATGAAATCTAAGGTCTTCTTTTTATATAAGTATAAAAAATCTTGCTAATTTTTCTAAATAGGCTATAATCAATGTATTAATCTTATAGAATAAAATCTAGAGACAATAAGATTAATGGTGGAGTTCTCCACATCAGGCAAATCGCCAACAATTCAAAATGCTGAAGTATAAAGTAACATTAATTTCAAAACTTTTACAAAAGGGAGTGGTATAACTTAATGGCAAAAAGAGATATAGCATTAAAGACGTGGCTGAAGAATAAGGAGCGTTTTGCGGATTTCTTCAACGGTGCGTTATTTAATGGAGAACAGATTGTGGACTCTAAGGATTTAGAGGAGATGGATAGTGAATCAAATAAGATTGATAGAGATAAAAATGCCAGTACTACATATATAAAGAGACATAGAGATGTGGTTATGCGCTGGAGAGGTGGCGTGAATCTGGCAATACTAGCAATAGAGAATCAGGCAAATGTGTGTTATGCCATGCCTGCGAGGTCAATGTTTTATGATGCGCTATCCTACGATGAACAAATGAAGGAGATACATAGAATAAAAAGAAAGAATAACAGCAATCTTAAAGGTAATTATATATCTTCATTTGGTATAAATGATAGAATATGTCCAGCGGTGACAGTAGTATTTTATCATGGTGACGTGCCTTGGAAAGATAACATAGAACTATATGATATGTTCCAGGGAAGAGAAACAGAATTTTTTGAGAATATTCTAAAAAAATACGTTCCTAATTACAAGCTAAATATAGTTGATGTAAGTAATATAGAGGACATAAAGCGATTTAAGAGTGATTTACAGATAGTGTTAGGTATGTTAAAATGTAAGAATAATAAGGTGGAAATGAAAGATTATGTGAATAGTAATAGAAAGCAGTTGGAGAGAGTAGATAT
>JAFSIA010000030.1 GCA_017440045.1 Lachnospiraceae bacterium | reverse complement strand
GATTACATTATGTTCTTTAACGAAGAACGGCCTGCGTATTCTTTGAATTACCTGACACCAAAACAGTACAGGGAGTATTATGCCCTTTAGTGACTGTATAAAAAACTAAAAAAAGTGTCTACTTTTTGTTGACTAGTGCAATTTCCTTCTTTAGTCGGGCAGCTTCTCTTCCTCCCACCCCACTTTTTTCTAAATTTCCTTCTTTAGTCGGATACCCCCTCAAACTCTCTCCCCACTTTTTCCTGAAATTCATCTTTTAGTCGGTATAATGATCAAAACTCTACTTTTTAAAATCAGACTTTCGCATTGTTTTATTCACATTTCGTCATTCATATATAATCCAACAAATATAATCTACCCGTGAATCTACTCATGAACCTACTCGCGATTCTTCAGTGCCTCGCTCATTGGAATTGCCTTTACTTTTCTTATATGTACCGCATTCACTGCGTAATATGCCACTATTCCAATAATCACAATAGCCACATATACCCACATTGGAAGATAGAACGAAATATGACCCTCTATCATGCTGCCAATATATACCAGAATATACTTAAAGCACAATGCTTCCAATGGTATACAGATAAACAGTGATGTAAGCACTGTTATGGTTGTCGCTCTAAGGTATATCTTTCCTATCTCTTTACCGTTATAGCCAAACACTTTCATAAATGAGATAGATAATGCATTCTTTTCGATGACTGTTTTTGTAAGAATATACATAAGTATCATATATATAAGCACTGAAAAAATATTAATCAGCTCAAAAACTCCTTCAAAGGATTTCATCATCTGACCTGCAGCACCTACCATGTCAGCTCTGGTTATGACTTTTTCCAGATACATATCTTCTATATCAAGTTTATGGTTGGATAAATAGCAATTGTATGTATCAGCTTCATTGCCAAGCAACCCATTAAGGTTCGCTCTTGACATAAACACTGTCAAGCTTCCTTTATAATCAGCAATGGCTGCAATCTTAAGCTTATATTCCTTGCCGTAGTAATCATCCTTAAATGTTATCTCATCTCCTACTTCTAAGGACATTTTTTCTGCCAGTGGCTGGGATATGGTGATTTCATTGTTACCATCAGGCAACATCACTTCCTTGAAAAACTGGCTATTCTCTGATATTCCCATAAATGATACATTCATGTCTGCACCACTGAGCTCATACCAGGTTTTCAAACTATAGATTTGCGTCTTCTCTCCATCCTCTGACTCTACTGGTGCTTTTAAAATATACTGATACTCATATGGTAGCGAGTCGTCAATTTCCTCCACATAGTGGTCCATCAATGGCCGTAATCCCATACCAAACATAAGTAAAAAGCTAGCTATAAAAATACCAAAAAATAATATCAGATAGCTTATCTTATTCTGAATGAGTACTCTCATACGAAAGCGTGTCATAAACGAAAAATTTGGAAGCTTAATAGCTCTCTTCTGTCTCTTCTTTTTCAAATCCTTTCTAAGAAATTTAAGTGGAGACAATGACAGCTTATTATATATCATAAGCCAGTTTATCAAAATCATTATGATTACCGGAAGAATAGTTGTTGTAACAAACGCCTCTATATTGAAGCGAATATCTATTGGTGCTATGGAGTAAGAACTGTAATACAGCTCCTCAAATGGCTTAAGCATAACAGTATAACCTAAAATGTTACCTATCACAGAGCTTACTAACGCTATGATAATTGTAGGTGTGAGATAATGGGCTACTATCTCACTTTTCTTATATCCTGACGCTCTAAGCGTTCCGATAATTGTCGCCTCTGACTCTATTGTGTTGCTTGTCAGTATTGCAAATACAAACGCTATAATCATAATCAAAATATATACAAACACCTTCATAACCGGGCCATCTTTTCCCATATCCTCTCTTAGGAAAGAAATACTTTGATTATTTTCGGCTGTTAAAAACGACTGTAGTTTTGCCCCATCCTTTATCAGAATTTTCTGAATATCTTCCACTAATTGACGTTCATCATCTTCGCTTACATCCTCATTATATGTATAGGAATATCTATGCGTAAGTGTGTTTACATCAAATTTTTCAAAGCCTTCCTCAGTCACAATAGAAATACCAAAATCAGTTGTATTCATCAACAAATCCTGATTATTTTTAAATAGCGAGCTATAGTCCGGAACCGCAATAGTAGCTGTAACCTTAAACTCCTCTCCCTTTATCGATACTATATCTCCCAGCTCTATACCATGATTTTGTGCACACAAACGCTCTATACAAATCTCATCTGCACTATCAGGAAGCTCACCTTCAAATACCGAGGGAATATTCATTTCATTTCTTTCGTTGAATATAAGAAGGGTTGAAGCACCATCGAAACTATTATCAGTGGCATAAAAATTTGATTGTACTTTAATACCCATATTTTCAATCTCTTCTATGGCTGACATTGAAATCGGCTCTGCCGTCTCAAAGTGACCATCCTCTATAACACACTCTTTATCATTAACCTCAAGTGTGTGTGTGGCACTATCATTTGTTGCCATAAATGACGAACCAAGGACTATTGTCACCGTAAGAATGATGGAAATACCTATATATTTAATGGCATTTTTCTTGAATTCTCTTGGAAGTCTTTTGTTTAATGGATTTCTCATATGGCACCTCCTACCACTCTAAGTCTTTTGCCGCAGTAATGGTATCATTGATGTAATTCTTAGTAATCTTACCATCATGCATTTTCAACACTCTGTGCGCCATCTCCGTGATAGCATTATTATGTGTAACAATTATAATGGTATTGTGATACTTTTTATTAATCAACTCAATCAGTGCCAATATCTCCTTAGATGTATGATAGTCAAGAGCTCCTGTTGGCTCATCACAGAGGAGTATGGATGGATTCTTCACTAGCGCTCTGCCTATAGCACATCTCTGCTGCTGACCACCTGAAAGCTGTGAAGGCAGCTTGTCCTTATGTTCATATAATCCAAGTGTCTTAAGAAGCTCATTTATCTCCAATGGCTCCTTACTTAAATATGCACATACTTCTATATTTTCCTTTACTGTTAAATTGGGAATTAAATTGTAAAACTGAAATACAAACCCCAGATGATTGCGTCTATACATAGTTAATTCCTTCTCGCCCATATCCGATGTACAGTCGTCTCCTATGTCAACACATCCCTCGTCAGCTGACTCTATTCCGCCTATAATATTGAGCAATGTAGATTTTCCTGAACCTGATGGACCAAGCAAAACACATATTTCACCATCATTTACCTGGCAGTCTATTCCACGGAGCACTTCAACTCTATTATCTCCTTCCCCATAAAACTTGTGCACATTGTTCATCTTCAATTTCATAACTTTATCCTCCTCGTATCTATTTAAACTATCACATTTTCCTATTAAACAAAAAAATGCGAGTACATCTCTGTACTCGCAACTAATATTTTAACTATATAGAGACAAGTACAGCTATGCTATACCTAAGTCTCATCATTTAAGACAAGCCAGGATTTACGATATCTTTTCATATCCACCATGATGTTGACTTGTCACGCATTTGCGTCGATTACTCCCTTAAGGATGTGTTAATGTTAACAGAATTTGGTAATTATGTCAAGGTGTAATCTACTTCTCGATATTTGCATCTATTAAATTGACGTATCATTTAAGAACACATAATAAAAATTGTATCTTAATTTTATTCTTGGATATACTCAAACTCTATCTTAGAGTTATCATCATTGATGTAATATGTTATTCCCACAACATCAAATACTTTGGCTAATTCAGCAAGCCACTTTACATCGTTATAAGCATTTAAAGCTTCAGGAGTGCCTTGTTTTTTATATTCAATATATAAGTTTATTTTATCAATAATAATATTTTTTAATTCGTTATACTCACTGCTTAATGGAAGTTCTTCAACTACAGCAATACAATCTTGTAGTTCTGCTTCACTTTTTGTGTCTATATTATCAATAATATTTTCTATCGTGTGTACAGAATTTGCCATTACTATCCCTGTTCTATTTGAAACATTTATGTCTATTACATTATTATCATTGTTATCATCAACGATAGGCTCATTATTTAGAAATGCGTAAGTTATTGCTGACCCAATACAAATGATCATAAATACTATAAAAATCCATGGTGTATTAGATGATTTCTTCTTCGTATTATTAAAGTAATTATTCCAGTTTTTTTGTGTTTCAGATTCCATGTCTATTTATCCCATCTTTTAAGTAAATAATTTTTGTTTCTATGCCTTATAGCGTTAACAGTATTAAAAATTGCTCTATTCATAAATTTATCTGTATGTTAGATTAAGTCAGCACAAGCCCCAATACCTAAACGTATTCAAAATACTCAAGCAGCTTTTTATATACATCCTGTGCCGCCCTACAAGTCTCAATTAAATAGCCTTTTTCTGTCGCATATTCTTTTAGACCTCTCCTATAGTAATCCTTTGATACATCTTCTATAATGAACGGTGGAATATTATATTTTAAGCATTCCTTAAACATAATCAATCTACCAACACGACCATTTCCATCTTGGAATGGATGTATCTTTTCAAACTCATAATGAAAATCTATGATATCTTCAAATGTTATGTTACTATTTTCTCTGTAACTCTTTAACAACTGCTTAATTTCCGATGCTACCTTTGATGGATGTGTTGTCTCTACCATATCGCCAATCATATTAGGACGCTTTTTATAATCACCCACAGCAAACCACTCTTTTTGACCGTCCGTCGTTCCGCTCTTTAATAACAAATGAATATGTTTCATAATATCTTCTGATAGTTCTTTATCTGCAACTGATAAAATATAATCAAAGCATCTAAAATGATTCACAGTTTCAATAATATCATCAATCTTCTCATACCCTTCTGTAACACCAATTGTTTGCGTTTCATATATACTTCTTGTTTGTTCTTCTGTTAATCGGCTACCTTCCATATGATTTGAATTATATGCTAATCTTATTTGCGTTTGATGATATAATCCACCCTTTAATTTCATATCTTGCTCTTCTTTAAGTCTAAAAAGTATTGAATTTTCATCTATTTCTTTTTCAAATGAAAGAATTGCACCAGGTTGGCAATCAAAATAATTACACAAGCTCTGTATTGTTGACATAGCTAAGTCTTCATTTTTTGCAAGCTTTGCCATCGTAGCAGAGGATAATCCAATCTCTTTTTTCAATTTTTCTTTAGTTATTTCTCTTTCTTCCATTATCAAGAACAATTTTTTATATGAAATCATTCAATATACCACCTTTCTATATATTTATAGTATATCATGCCCATTTACTTTTGTAAACTTTCATCCTTTAGTTATCTAAACATTTTCTCGCATTATTAAAGCATTTGGATTATACTTTTACATTTGTGAATGCATAGATTGCAACAAAGGGCAGGATTTCTCCTGCCCTCTCCATTTTTAAATCTCAAATTTTCACTACGCTCTTAATTCTATTTCAAGCTTCTTATTTAATTTCTTAAGTATTGTCTCCACGAATCCATCTACTGATGTCGCTGTGAATTCCTCATCCTTTGGTGTGAATAAAACTGTAAATGCCATACTCTTCTTATCCTCTGGAATTGGCTTTCCTTCGTATACGTCAAAAAGTTTAACATCTGTTACATATGCACATGATTCCTTGATACAGCTCTCTACTTCACCACATGTAATTTCCTTGCTCATAACAAGGGCAAGGTCACGCTTCTCCTCAGCGTACTTTGGAAGTGGAGTGAACTTAGGCACATTGCCATACCACTTTGTAAGCTTCTCAAGATTGATTTCCATAATATATGCATCTGTACGCATATCTTCGCTGTCTTTAATCTCATAAGAAACCTTACCAAGGTAACCAATTTCCTCCCCATCACAGAAAATAGCTGCTGTCTGGTATGGGTGAAGGTATGTGCGTGTAGCTCTCTCATATGTGAACTTAACACATAATGTGTCTGCAACTGTTTCAGCTATACCCTTAAGTGTGAAGAAGCTTTCCTTATCACCAAATAAGCCTACGCAGAGAACATTCTGCTCCTCTGGATACTCTGTAAGTGGAAGTGACTTTGGAATGAATATGCTACCCATTTCAAATAAACGTCCTTCAAGATTTCCTCTCTTATGGTTACGTGATATAGCATGTATCATAGATGCTGCCAATGTAGTTCTCATAATAGAGAGACCTTCATTGATTGGATTGATAAGTGGAATAGCCACTCTTTCCTTGGCATCTACAGGTAACTGTAACATATCTAAATCTGCTGGTGAGAAGAATGAGTAATGTACACATTCATGAGCTCCTGTTCCACATAAAGCTCTCTTAAGTCTCATATCTGTCTTCTGCTTTAAGTTGCAACCACCTGTTGTAACCTTTGCTGTTGGCATAAATGTAGGTGTAACATGCTCATATCCATACATACGAATCACTTCTTCTGCCACATCCGGATATGACTCCATATCCTCACGATATGCCGGAATCTGAAGTGTTAATTCATCACCATTTACTACAGGAGCAAAATTAAGGTTTGTGAGAATGCGGATAATGTCCTCTGTAGGAACCTCAATTCCAAGTACTCCATTTACCTTAGCTATACTTACCTTCATCTCTCTTGGCTCAACGCTGTTACCTGTATTAGCATCCTCACGTGTTGAAGAAACCTTACCACAGCCTAATTCCTCGATTAAGTGAAGTGCTCTATCAATTGCCATAACTGTTGCATACTCGTCGACACCCTTTGAGTAGCGGCTGCTTGCATCTGAGATTAATCCTAATGCTCTCGATGTCTTTCTGACATTATCACGTGCAAACTTTGCACACTCAAACATAACTGCTGATGTATTGTCACGGATTTCTGAATTGAGACCACCCATAACACCAGCTATTGCTACAGGCTTAACACCATCACAAATAACAAGGTTTGATGAGTCTAATGTATATTCTTTTTCATTTAATGCTACAATCTTTTCACCATCACCGGCGCGTCTTACATTTATAGCATTTCCCTCAAGGTATGCACAATCAAATGCGTGCATTGGCTGACCAAGCTCCTTAAGAATGTAGTTTGTAATATCTACAACATTTGAAATTGCCTCACATCCGACTAAAGCAAGACGACGCTTCATCCATGCTGGAGACTCTGCAATTGTCACATCTGAAACATAGTGAGCAATATAACGTGGGCAAAGGTCAGGTGCATCCACTGTCACCTTAAAGCCATCCTTCTTTACATCTGTCACAGTGTAATCAAGTGCTGGTGCCTTTAACTCCTTGCCTAATACTGCTGCAACTTCTCTCGCTATACCAAAAATACTCTGACAATCAGCTCTATTAGCTGTGATTGAAATGTCAAACATCCAATCATCCAAACCAAGAATTGGCTTAACATCTGCACCAATTGGCGCATCCTCTGGGAGAACTAAAAGTCCATTATATCCAGCACCTGGATACATATTTTCTGTAAGGCCAAGCTCAACGCCTGAACATAACATACCAAATGAGTCATATCCACGAAGCTTACCCTTCTTAATCTTCATTACGCCTTCAACAGTCTTGTGGTCCTTTGCTGTCATATAAACAGACGCACCTACCAATGCTACAGGGAACTTTCCGCCAGCCTTAACATTGTCTGCTCCACAGCAAATCTGTAATGACTCCTCTCCACCAACATTTACCTTACATACATGGAGATGCGTCTCAGGGATTGGCTCGCACTCCTCTACAAGACCTACTACTACATTTTCTATATCCTTACCGATTTCGTAAAGTTCTTCTACTTCAAAACCGCAAGAAAATAACTTCTCTTCCAATTCCTTTGGCTGAATGTCGATATCTACATAATCCTTCAACCAACTAAGTGGTACTAACATATATTATTCCTCCGTTACTCTTTCTATCTACTTCTCAGCGAAATTGCTAAAGCAATTTCGGTCTGACTCCGTTATGCTTTCTATTTATCTACGCTTCTCAGCGAAATTGCTTCGCAATTTCGGTCATTAATCTTTTAACTGGTTAAGTACGCGTACATCTGATTCAAACAATAACTTGATATTATTGATTCCATACTTTAACATAGCAAGTCGCTCAATACCTATACCAAAGGCAAGTCCGCTATATTTCTCTGAATCTATGCCACATACTTCCAGTACCTTCTTATTTACGATACCAGCTCCAAGAACCTCTATCCAGCCAGTTCCCTTGCAAAGCTTACATCCTTTTCCGCCACACTCGAAGCAGCTTACATCTACCTCAACAGATGGCTCTGTAAATGGGAAGTATGATGGTCTTAAACGTGTAGTTGTGCCCTCACCGAAAATCTTTTTAACAAGAACGTCAAGCATACCCTTTAAATCACAAAGTGTGATGCCCTCATCTACTACAAGACCTTCCATCTGGCTAAACATTGGTGAATGTGTAGCATCATCATCTGAACGGAAAACCTTACCTGGTGATAATATCTTAATCGGTGGCTTAGTATTCTCCATAACATGAATCTGTCCTGCTGATGTCTGTGTTCTTAAAAGGAACTCAGGAGAAAGATAAAATGTATCCTGCATATCGCGGGCCGGATGATCCTGTGGTGTATTTAATGCCGTAAAGTTGTAATAATCTGTCTCTATCTCTGTACCTTCGAAAACCTCAAAGCCCATAGATGCAAATATATCAATCAACTGATTACGTATTAATGTTATAGGATGAAGATTACCTGTCTCTACCTTTTCAGCCGGCATAGATATATCAACCTTCTCGCTTTCATATCTCAATGAAAGCTCCTTTTCCTTCATCTTCACATCTAATTTTTCAAACTCTTCAAGTGCCCACTCCTTTAAGGCATTGACACTCTTGCCATACTCAGCTCTATCCTCAGGTGCTATGTCCTTCATACCCTTCATAAGCTGTCCAATCTTACCTGTCTTTGAATCCATAAAAGTTTTCTTGAATTCGTAAACAGCCTTAGAGCTCTCCAATGTCTCCATACCGCTTAAAATTTCCTGCTTAATTGCATTAAGCTGTTCATTTAAACCATTCATTTTCTCTCTCCTATTCTCATATTTTAATTCTTATAAGGAATAGTTTAGCAGTGCTTTTTTGCTATATATAATGACAAAAAACGCGGAGTATTCATCCATTGGGACGAATATTCCGCGGTACCACCCATATTCCTTATTATTTAAGGCTCTTTATGTACTTAACGCGCACGACGTCATTTCCTACTCGCTTATGCTTTAAGAAATGCGGCTCCTATGTGAAATTCATATATCTTACGTTACTTTAAGGGCTTTCAGCCAGCGACCCTACTCTCTTTCAAAGAATGTAAGACAACTACTTTGCATAATCATTGCCTTTATTTTTTATTTCTAAAAAAGTTTAGCACAATGCCCCCTTTATGTCAACAAAAACGTGTTAACCTAAAAGTTTTTCCAACTGGTCCTTTGTCACATCATATGGATAATTTTTAAGCTTTGCCTTGTTTTCAAAAATCTGTGCTGCATTTCTCTTAACAAGCTCCTCTGGTATCTGCACATCACCAAGAAGCTCCTTTAAATATGCACTAAAACCGTCGTAGTCATCAAAGCCCATAAAGTCTAAAACTCTCTTTGACTCTTCTTTGTTCTGATAGAGCTTTAAGTATCCTCCCAGATAAATGCCTACTGCTTTTCCATGTGGTACACCCAGCTCATATGTAACTGAGTAGCTTAAGCCATGAGGAAGAGATGTTCCTGTGTGTGCTATAGCCATTCCTGCTATCATAGCGATGTTGGACAATGTCTTATATACCGAATCATCCGGCTTTCTCAATGAATCCTTCACCTGGCTAAACATTCTAAGTCCCTGCTCACTGTACATTCTGTTAAGGTCATTTGCATTTGTGTTAAGATATGACTCTATAAGGTGAGCCAATGCATCAACTACTGTGTTAATAAGGACATTCTCTGACTGTGTTTTTAAATATGTATAATCTACAAGTGCCATAACCGGATAAATCTTATGGCTTATGCTTTTCTTAGTCTTGTTTTGGTGTAATGTGAGGATTGCATATGGTGTAACCTCTGAGCCCGTTCCTGCTGTAGTCGGTACTGTGACTACCGGAAGATATGGAAGCATAACATTTTCATATAAAACCTCAGCTCCTACCAATGGATTTGCAATCATAAGCGAAATGGCTTTACAAGCATCAAGTGGCGAACCGCCACCCACACCAACTACGAAATCCACTTGCTCCTTTACACCTATATCCCTAGCTCTCATAACAGTTTCAACTGAAGGGTTTTCCTCAATATCATCAAATATAACATAAGGCTTTCCGGCCTTTTCAAAAGCATCTACTACTGCCTGCAACGAACCATTGGCCTTAGATGAATGCTTGCCTGTGACAATCATAGCCTTCTTTCCTGTACTTGCGAGAATATTTCCTCGCTTCATGACACAATCCTTCTCGCTATATATGAGTGTTGGTAAATATATATTCATAAATAATCCTCCAAAATAACCCTTTTTAGGGATAACTTTTTCATTTGAACAAAATACTATATTAGTATATACTAAAACTAAAGTTTTGGCTAGGAGATTAGGTATGAAATATATAAAGCAAATATATAAACATATAACGAATTTCACAAGGCAGCTAACCCTTGACCACGTTAATGCATATGCAGCGCAAGCGTCATTTTTCACAATAATAGCTATCTTTCCCTTACTTATGCTTCTCTTGACCATCATACGTTATACACCTGTAACTGAACAGGATTTAATAAAGAGTGCTCTTGCTATTATGCCAAACACTCTCGACCCACTCATAGAGCAGATTATCAGTGAAATGTACAGTCAGGCGAACTTTGCTATTATTTCAATAACTGCTATACTTGCCCTATGGTCTGCTTCCAAGGGAATTCTTGCCATTATCCGCGGACTTAACTCTGTCTTTGGCATAGATGAGAATAGAAACTATTTCCACTTGCGACTTGTAGCAAGCTTCTATACCATAATGCTTTTAATTCTTATCATTTTATCCTTAGGCTTTATGGTGTTTGGAAACAGTTTACTTCGACTTTTTTCAAAAAATGCTCCTATTTTGTATGAACTCGTGGAGCTAATTATAAGCTTACGTGGAATATACATTCCTATAATATTCACCATTGCTTTCGTCTATTTATATAGAATCGTTCCAAACAAGGGATATACATTTTTTGACCACCTTCCCGGTGCACTATTCTCTTCCTTTGGATGGATTTTATTCTCATATGGATATTCTATTTATGTTGATAATTTTGCAGGCTCTACCTATATTTACGGCAGCTTAACCACCGTTGTTCTGCTTATGCTTTGGGTTTACATATGTATGTATATCCTCTTTATAGGTGCTGAGATTAATATTCAATTTAAAGAATACTTTAGAAAGACTCGTAGAAAAATTAAAAATGCTACCAAAAATGAATAAAAGTACGCCTGTTTGAACTCTTAATCAAACAGGCGTTTTTCTAATATTTCTTTTCTATTTTGACATCCTTATAAAAGAATTCAAGTATCTGCTGACATGTCTTGCCCTGCTTTGCCATAGTATTGGCAGCATTCTGACTCATACCGACACCGTGACCATATCCACCACCCACAAAGGTATATGCAGATAGAAGATTGTCTTTTGTCACTTCATCCATTATGAAAAATCCACTTGGCAGCATTGTCATAGTTGTAACCTCATCGCCTGAACCACGACGAATGGCTATGTCCTCCGGATTAAATATTTTTCTAATATTATTCTCCTTGTACACACGAATAGTTGCGTCTGTTCCAAAGATAGTAACATACTCCAAGACACCGCCCTGACCTCTTGTGCCAGTCTCAATTTTTTTCACTTGACCAACTGATGTAACTGCCTCGTTGATCCATTGTCCTTTATCATTTAGAACCTGGACATTAATAGACTTAACATTTCCAATCTGACTATTAACTCTTGTAGTTAACTCTTCTAATGTAAATGTAACCTTCCATCTATACCAAGGATATTCACTGTCATAGCTACTATATGTGGTTCTTATAAAAGCATCAAATATGGTCTCATCTCTAAGATTCATACCAGTGCTATCCTCATTTAAGATAACTCCTGCCGTGTATGGAAGCTTGCTCCCCCATACAGCTTCAGATGTTGTTGTAACACCACTTGAGGTAGAGAAGAAGTATGTTGATATTACATCTCCACTATGGGTTACTACCTGACCATATGTCTCATCTACAGCCGCATTGGAAACTGTCTGTTCCTCAGAGTTGTTATATACCTGATAAGTTGTACTGTCATCTACGTGAGCGCCAAACTCGCTATAACCATTTCCCATTATGTGTAAGTACGCAAAGCTTCTGGCACAAATAGCCTGAGCCTTCAATGCTTCATAATTATAACTCCAAGGCATCTCGCTAGGAACAACACTGTAAAGATACTGCTCCAATGGCAGTTCATTTATAATTATAAGCTTTCCATCCTTTGCTACTACCTCTATGCTACCTCTGTAATACGGAGCGCCGTATCCTCTCTTTAGTGAAGTTATTCCAACTTTACCTTCTACACCCTTTGACCTAATAGTAACTCGGCCATTTACAAGTGCCTCACTATCTACGCTAAATGTGTATTCCTCGCCCGGTGCCACCTCAAATGGTGCCACTCCTCCTGTTCCAGTTACAATAAGTCCTTCCTCTGACTTAACAGTTACGTATTCATGGTAAATATCAGAAAAACCTGTTGTCTTTAGGAGAACACGAATATTTGATGCCTCCACATCTCTATCTATAACAATAGCACAAATTTTTCCCTCTTCGTTTAATACAAACTTTTGAGCATCATATCCGACAAGTACATCCGAAACACTACATATCTTTATATTTCCATATATCTTATATACCTGACAGTTCTCATCAAGCTGGTACTTGCCCACATTTTCAATCTCGATGCCTGCGTCAGATGAAGCCATAACCTTTCCCGTAATCGCATCTGTCTTAAACTTTGTACTTATGAGCTTATTGTCCTCTATGGTTATATCTGCTGCCACATTGTTGTATATGGAAGTCTTATCGCTTGAAATGAATTCTCTGACACTTCCCTCCACATACGCCTTTATATTTCCACCTGACATTGATATAACCCAGCAATTATGATATGTCACACTATCGCTGTACGCATCAAGAACACTTAAAATCTGATTATCTTTTAATAAAACTGTTATTCCCTTATCAATATAATAGTCAACTGATAATCCTTCAAAGCCCAACTGTCCATATGTAGTAGCTGCCGTCCACTCCGGCAAAGTTGCATCCTTAGATACAGTTCCAGAGATAATGAGATTTACCTTTTCAACAGTCTTATTTACATCAAGCTTATTAACCATTTTTTCATATATCTCATTCCACTCTTCAAGCTTTATAGGCACTGCACCCTTATTATTTTTAACATATGATAGGAGTTCCTCGTCAACCACACCTACATTTGTATATAATGCTTCCAAATCGCTATATGTAAATGACGACAATGCTTCCTTCTCTGTAGGTGGTACTTCTTTTGTCGTATAATATGTATCAGCATACATCATATTAATATACTTTTCATACCACTGGGCATCGTCATTTGGAAAATGATCAGTCTCATTTGACTTTATTTCATCCATTGTATGAAAAAGTAGTGAAACTGCCTTTGCCACCTGACCTTTATTCACTACATTATTGTCAGGGTCAGCTTCGCCTCTTCCAAATAATCCATACCAGATAAGACCTGCTGCCACCGCCACACACACAATGACGAGGGCTAGATTCTTTACACTTATTCGCTTTATAAACTCCACAAACTTATTAGGACTCTTCATTTTTCCTCCTACTATATAACGAAAAAAGCAGCATCTTCATGCTGCTTTTTCTCGTACAATTGAAGTCGTTTACAACTTCAACTGGATATGTACCCCAAAATGCCGGTTCCTGTGATCTTGAGTCCTAGCTAAGCTAGGTGGGCAACCGCATCTAATCCTCTGCCTTCCACTTATAGAGGCCTGACATCATATTAGAAATATAGGAATCCCTTTGATCAAATGTAGGTTCAAAATAAACAGGAGTGTCGAGCATTCCAGGAAACAATTTTTATCACCTTTGTTATACCATTAGTATACTCTCTTTTTATAGATTTTACAAGTATAAATTATATTTTTTGATGAAAAAATCAGCTCTTTTATATATTTATATTACTTATTTTTTATAATATGCTGCCGCTCTGTCAAACATGAATCTAAGCATACCCTGATTATTAAGATTTTTCACACCATCTACTCTCTTTGTGACAAAATCATCAAGCTTGGTCATATATTCCTCACCGGTTATACTTCCCTCTGCCACATATGTTAAACCCTTTTCCCAACTAGCTGTAAGCTCCGGATTCAAAAGTGACTTAATAGAGGCATTAACCACATCAAATATAATTTCCCCAAGCAGCGATGGTGTAAGAATCTGCGTCTTCTTGTTTAAGCTTATATAATTTATATTAATAAGCTTTTTTAAAATCTCAGCTCTTGTAGCTGAAGTGCCTATACCACTTCCCTTAATCTGCGCTCTAAGCTCTTCATCTTCAATAAGCTGTCCTGCATTTTCCATTGCAAGAATAATCGAACCCGAGTTATATCTCTTAGGTGGCGATGTCTCGCCCTCCTTCACGAACAACTCATCCAGTGAAATTTTATCACCTTTCTTAAGCTTTTTCAATGTTTCTATAACATTTATATCAAGCTTTACATCCTGCTCTTCTGCTGTATCTTCGCCATTACCAGTTTTCTCAGCTTGTTCTTCCTTATTATCGCTCTTTTTTGTGGCATATGAGTTGGCTACCTTTAAGTAACCTTCATCTATAAGCACCTTAAAGCTTGCGTGGAACAATTCTTCTCTCTCATTCTCTGTACTATCAGTAAAATCAGCACCCAGCACAAGACTAACCTTTTGATATGTAGCAGGTGGGAAGAATATGCTTAAAAACCTTCTGACTATAACCTCATAGACTTTTTCCGTCAGAGGATTAAGAGAGTTTAATGCTCCAAATCCCTGTCCTGTCGGAATGATAGCGTAGTGGTCTGTTATCTGCTTATCATTTACATATCTTGTCTTGGCTATAGACTTATACTGGCCAAGATTAATTGCCTCCTCAGCAAAAGCTCGGAATTTTTCCACCTTTGCAAGACCGCTGATATTCTTGTATATCTCTTTAGCCACTGCTGTAGACAATACTCTGGCATCTGTACGAGGATATGTTACCAGCTTCTTTTCGTACAGCTCCTGTACCACACTAAGGGTCTGGTCCGGGCTAATCTTAAAAAGCTTTGAACATTCATTTTGCAACTCAGCCAAGTTAAATAACAGAGGCGGATTTTTCGTCTCCTTCTTTTTTTCGGCCTGATTTACTAATAAATATGCTTTGCCAAGACTATTTATGTCATTAATAAGCTCATCTGCCCTCTCTTTTTCCTTAAATCCATTCTCCTTATAAAGAGCTGGATGATTAAAATATTTAGATTTCTCACCGACTCTCCACTCTGCTTCAAATTTGAATTCGTCTAAGTGAAGACCTGACAAAACTCTATAAAACGGAGTTTTTACAAACTCTCGTATCTCTCTTTCTCTTCTGACTATCATACCTAAAACACATGTCATAACACGGCCAACCGACACAACTGCACGGTCCTGTTTTAAATATGACGCTATATTTCTGCCGTATTTAAGTGTAAGTATTCTGGAGAAATTTATACCCATAAGGTAATCTTCCTTGGCTCTAAGGTAGGCAGCCTCCGACAAATTATCGTACTCCGATAAATCTTTTGCTTCTGCTATACCTCTGTTTATCTCTTCCTCTGTCTGTGAGTCAATCCAAACCCTTCTTCTCTCTTTACCCTTAACGCCAGCCATCTGCTCAACCAGACGATAAATGTATTCTCCCTCACGTCCGGAGTCAGTGCAGACATATATACAGGTGACATCATCTCTGTTTAAAAGCCCACTTACTATGTCAAACTGTTTTTTTACAGCAGGAATAACCTCATACAAAAATGTATCAGGTATAAATGGCAGAGTTTCAATACTCCATTTCTTTAACTTTTCATCATATACTTCAGGATAGCTCATAGTTACAAGATGTCCAACACACCATGTAACCACATAGCCATCAGACTCCAGATAGCCATCCTTCTTTTTCATATTTTCTTTCAATGCCTTTGCAAACTCATTTGCAACGCTTGGTTTCTCTGCTATAAACAGCTTCTTTCCCATATGTAAAACTCCTGGTTACATAAATTTGTATTACTTGCTCTGCTCGTCCAAAGTAAGACTGTAGGCAGGTAAAAATGTCTCTAAGAAATAATCCACCTCAGGCATATTCATATCTTTTATAGCCTTAAGTGTGGCATCATATGCCTGCTCAAAATCCATATTACCCATACGTCTCTCTTCCACGCATTTTATAAGTGCTGAAAGCTTATCGGCAGCCTTCACATATTTCCACAGCTCTTTCTCATCATCCTCGCCGTGAATAATTGGCTGGTATACAGGGCGCATCTCCCTTGGCAATGCTTTTAAAAGCTTGTTACCTGCTGCCGCCTCAACATTCTTGTAGGCAACCTTTATCTCTGGTGCAAAATATTTAATCGGCGTTGGCAAATCACCTGTTATAATCTCTGTTGTATCATGAAAAAGAGCCAGAACCGCAGTTCTCTCCTCATCAAGATTTTTTCCGAAATATGTATTACCGATAACTGCTAAACCATGAGCCAGCACTGCTGTGTCCAGACTGTGCTCCGCAATATTCTCAGTTATGGTATTTCTCATTAGTCCCCATCTATTTATGTATTTCATTCTTGCCAGCATGGCAAAGAAATTCTTAAAAACCGCCATCTTAAACTCCTTTGTAATCTCCAATTCACTAAAAGGGGCTGCCGCCTCTATCAAAGTGATAGTATATGGCGGCAGCTCCTATATAACTAGCAATTTACAAACTTATAAACTGTTGTTGTCTTGTATACTTCGCCTGCCTTAAGAACTGGCTGCTTGAAGCTTGGAACATTGATTGCATTTGGGAAATACTGTGTCTCGAAGCAAAGACCTGAGTTCTTTACATACTTAACACCATTCTTTCCAGCAAGTCCATCCTCAATAAAGTTACCTGTGTAGAACTGCATACCCGGAAGGTCTGTATGAACCTCCATACCGATTCCGCTTACATCACTTTCCATCTTAGCTACAAGTGAAATCTCATCTTCTTTTGTCTTAAGAATCCAGTTGTGGTCAAAGCCCTTACCCCAGATAAGCTGATCATACTCTACATTAATATCCTGCCCTACTGTCTTAGCTACTCTAAAGTCCATAGGTGTTCCCTCAACCTTGCGAATCTCACCATTTGGAATCGACTCTTTGTCAGCAAATGTAAACTCATCACAATCCATCCATACCTTCTGGTCTAAGATTGTTCCTGAAGCATGACCTGCCAAGTTAAAGTAGCTGTGGTTTGTAAGGTTGATAACTGTATCCTTGTCAGACTCTGCCTCATACTCGATAATAACACAGTTATCATCTGTTATGATATATCTAACTACCATCTCCACTGTTCCTGGGAATCCCTGATCACCATCTGGGCTTGTATATGAGAATGCGATTGTCTGTCCAAGCTCATCCTCGTATGTATCTGCTTCCCAAAGTCTCTTATGATAGCCATCGAATCCTCCGTGAAGATTGTTTCTACCATCATTCTTATCAAGCTCATATGTCTGTCCATTTAAAACAAATGAAGCACCACCGATACGGTTTGCATGACGACCAATAGTTGCTCCGAAGTTAGGTGCGTTAACAAAATAATCCTCTAACTTCTCAAAGCCTAATACAACGTCACATGCATTTCCGTCCCTGTCTGGTACTTCAAGTGCTACAAGTATGGCACCATAGTCTGTAAACTTTGCTGTCATACCATTTTCATTTGTAATTGTATAAAGATATGCTGTCTTTCCGTCCTTTGTCTGTCCAAAAACTTCTTTTGAAAATGCCATTTTTTTCTTCTCCTTTAATCCGTTTTAGTAACTAATTTACTGACTACTAGGATACCATAAAAGGAAGAAAAATGAAAGCATTACTTGTTAATTATAACTGCTCAAGTTTTTCAGGCATCTTGCAAAGAATAATGTTGAGATTGCCGTTTCTGCATCTGATAGCATCGATAAACTGCTTCTCATCTGCTCCTGTCTTCATGTCAATTGCATATGTAAGTTCATATAATGTTCCAAGATTTGTTGTCTTAACTCTCTCAAGTTCAAAGCTTGTAGCATACTCGTTAAATAAATCATCAAATGCACCATTGAAATTAAGATTCTCAGGGATAGTGATTCTAAGCTGCTTAGTCACACTTTTTCTGGCACCAAACTGGAAAATGTTAAGTACAAAGTAAAGCGCTCCAATAATTACTGTAACCATAATAGCTAATGTCACATAACCCATACCAGCTGTAAGACCTACAACCATCGCATAAAATACATTTGTTATATCCTTTGAATCACCCGGTACACTTCTAAATCTTACTAATGCAAAAACACCGCCAAGTGAAATTGCTCTGGCAATATCAGAACCTACAACCATAATAACTACGCAAACGATTGATGGTAAAAGTGCTAATGTAAACGCAAAATGCGCTGAATACTTTTTCTTTTTATCACTAAAAATGTAAACAAGACTTATAATAAGACCTAATATGATTGCAACACCTATGCAGAGAAGTGCTCCTCCCTCTGACACGACTGTGCCTGTTGTTGCTGTTGTATCTGCTGTTTTAAGTACATTGGTAAACATATTTTGTTATCTCCTTTAATATTCTTTTCTTTAATCAAATTCTTTTTGTACTCTGTTCCATATTTTGAGAACGAAGTTGGATAAATTTCAGCTTCTGACAATATCTTTGTGAACCAAAGTGGCACTGCCTCACTGCTCTTTACTTCCATAAGCCAGAAATCATTACCTATAAGAAGGTCTCCATGATTTCCTGCTTCCAATCTTACATCCTCTCTTCTTGAACGGATATTTGTATCAAATGTGACTCTAAAATCTCTGTCATCAGTTGCAAAATATGCCCTTCTATCATATGTAAGATATACCTTGGGCTGCAAATCATACAATGACAGGAAATATTCTATCTCTGATAGAACCTGCTTATTAATATGCTTTGCTTCCTGGGGCTTAATTCCGTTTAATGTCAAATCATAGGCCTCGCTAAGAATCAACTTAGTTCTACGCTTATTAACTAAACCTTTATATTTCTTTTTTATTTCAAGAAATACTTTATCAGATAAAGCTGGCACACCATAACTTCTAAGACGCAGTTTTTCTTTATAGACCGGCTTTTCTATAGAAGCTCTGATAAGTGCATCATTTGGCGTATCATAATATATATTAGCAATATTATAGAATTCTTTATCTTGATTATACTTATCAACCACCATATAGTCCCCAATGCGGTCTGTGATAAACCTGTAGGTCTTCTCATCCAGCAGGAACTTTTTCTCATAGCGGCTAAAAACCTCGATTGCCATACCTTCCTCCTTTTCTTTATTCATTTGTAGTCTACACACCCATTGTGATAATTTTTTGAAGTTTAAGAAATGTTTTTATGAAGCCCCCGCAACACATTTCATTATACTATCTTCATCTCAAACCAAAATGTGGTTCCCTTTTCAGGTTCGCTACTAACTCCAAACTGGACATTATGAAGCTTGAGAATATTTTTTACAATGGACAAACCAAGCCCAGTACCCATCACGGCTCTTTTATGACTCTTATCAATTTTATAATATCTTTCCCATACATTGTCAAGTTCGTCGGCCGAGATGCCCTCGCCGGTGTCAATCACCTCAATTCGCGCAATTTCGCCAAAAACTGACTGTCGTACATAAACCGTCTTACTTTCGCCAGAATAATTTATTGCATTGTTAACAAGATTGTAAATAACCTGAAACATTTTATACTCATCTGCAACAACATTTATATGCCTATCATACTTAAAATCTATAATATAACCATTCTGCTCCACAAACTTTGAATATCTTTGAAGCACCGTCTCAATACTGTTTGTCAAATCGTATTCCTTAAGTTCAAGCTGACTCACTCCTGCCTGAAGCTTAGATACATCTAATAAATCATTTACCAGGTTTGTAAGTCTCTTTGCCTCATCTATGATAACCTGCACATTTTCCGGTGTATTTTCGCCCGGCAAATCTCTCATAACCTCCGAATATGCTGTAATCATCGTAAGTGGTGTTCTAAGGTCGTGGGATACATTAGCAAGCAATTCTCTCTGTAAGCCTTCTGCCTTAGCCAGCTCCTCTGTAGTCTGATTTAATGTCTTTGACAGCTCAGCCACCTCCTTATAACTGGTTCCATCAAATTGAACATCATAATCACCTTCACCTAGCTTCTTTGCCGACTCATTAATCTTTACAATAGGCTTAGAAATCCTCCATGATATAATAAGCGCCAACACAAGTGATAATACAACCATTATAACTGATATGTATATAAGCTGAATTCTTAATGTGTGAACAGTTGCATCCACTGGTGTTATAATTGTGTTAATCATAACAACAACTTCTCGGTCATTTGATAGTGTTACAACATCTGCTCTTATTGTGCTTTCTGCATCAGTGTGGTCCGGCATATTGTTAAATCGGTCCGGTTCAAATCTATCATTATATCTGTCAAAATAACCGCCCATTTCCATATCATGCTTCAATATATTATTATCATCATTTCCACTTTCTATTGAATAGCTTCCATCATTTATAACAGCCTGCTCAATAATATCCTTTAGCTGATCCTTTCTAAGCTTATGTATACTGCACTGCATATTCTGGTCGCTGCTATACAGCTGATTTCCATATATATCTGTCACAACAACACATATGTCATAGCTGGATGCAATAAGCTCAACTGCCTCCTCTGCATCCTCGTCTTCCAGTACAGATTTGACGTTGTCTAACGCATTCTCCAGCTCATTTTTCTTGATAGTCTTATAGAAATCCTCCAAATACACAGTCTGAATCACCCATAAGAGCACCAAAAGAAATGCTGTAAATCCCAGCAAATATAAAAAGATTTTCCATTTAATTCCTATTCTCTCATGCTTCAAAGCGGTACCTCACATTGTTCATATAATAAATTACATTAAAACTTTTGAATCCTTTGCTTCTACTAATAATATATATATGTTTTATGATGATTTTGTGAAAACCATTAAAAAAACAAGTGTATTTCGGCCAATTTATATTCTCATTATATTTTAGCCGAAACACACCTGTTTTAATAAAAATTGTGATTATTACTTTTTCCTAGCTACTCTGTTATAACCGTTTAATCCAACCATAACAAGTATCGCACAGAACATCATTGCCCAAAGATAGAATGTTTCTATATCGCCACTATCAGGTACTTCACCATTAATATCGTTTTTACCATCATCCTTATCTTCTGTCGTATCCTTGTCATCATCTGAAGCCTTCTTACCTAAATCTTCATCATCAATCACAACGAGATAATCTGATGCATGAGTGAATGTAAACTCCGTCTCTCCATTTGAAGCAATCACATCTGCACAGATGTACTCGAGCTCTCCTGTAGTAGGATTATAATAATACAGATTTGCATAATATCCTGCGTTATCGCTTCCAAGATTAGCTTTAAGTACAGCGGTAAATCCAAAGTTTCCGGAATATGTAAGGTTCACTTCAATAGTTGCTTTTTCTCCGGTTACTCCTTTAATAACATCTACCGGAATATTATTCAATGGATTGTTTTCATCCTCTACTGTGGTGTCAAAATTAATATTGCTAATATCCCCATCTGTTACAGTGCTTCCATCTATTGTCCATGTCAGCCCATTATCCAGCACAAATGAAATTGTAATACCCTTGTCTCTTGCCTCTTCGATGATATCTCCCGGCACAACGGTTGCACCATTCATATCTACTACAATAGTGTCTCCTTTATTAGCATCTTCTATTTCATCACTGATAGCATCCCAGCCCATCTTACCGTCATCACCCACGATAAATGGAGCCTCATCTTCTGCAAGAACTTCTAACATACCTTTTTTATAAGTATATGTATAATTTCCTTCACTTGCAGTTCCTAAAACTGTAATGTCGTAAGTTCCTACTGTATTTGTATCTGAAGCTGTACAAGTCACATTTACAGTAATCGGAAGTGTTTCTCCGTTTACCAGACCTATTACATCATATTCAAAAGCAGGAAGTTCATCTCCCTTTTTCACAGTATAGCTCTCTGCTTCAATGGATACTGGACGTTTTTCTATAGTTACTATAATCTCATACTCTGCTTTCTCGTATATCTCAGAATCTGTAGCTGTAATCTTTACAGTTGCAGTTCCTGCGTTTACAATGCAAATCTTACCGCTTTCATCCACAGTCACTACATCACCATTTGCATTAGAATCTTGAACCACCTCATAAGAAAGTTCTGTTTTTGCTCCTGTTACAGAAATTGTTACATCTGCGTCACCATATGTAAGTGATAGATTCTCTGCACTAATTTCCTGCGGAATCTTTTCTGTTCTTGTAATAGTAAGCGTATAGATTGCTGTTTTATAATTTTCCATCATAACGTTAACAGAAATAGTTCCTTGTAAATCTTCCGTATAGTTATCCAATGCTTTTACATCATAGGTAATCTTTCCGCTTCTTGAATCTACTGACAAATTCTCAAACATATCGCTTGATACACTAAGTAAAGAATATTCCACTTCGCCACAATTAGTCGGAAGTCCGGTAATACTTACACTCTCACCTTCATAGCCTATGCTGTACACATATGCTTTGCTTCCACTTGGCAAGGTAGGGGCATCTGCTTTGCTGATAGTAACAGCGGTTGTTAATGGAACATTTTCGACACTTGCTGCAATGGAATAATTCGCACTTCCTGTCAATGTGATGTTTGACAAGTCAACAATAATGTATTCACCAGCATTTATACTATCAATTGCTGCAGTAGCACTTACTGATACCTTATCTTCATCTTCATCTAATATACCCTCAATAATTACCTCTGAAATCTCAACTGTATTTGTTCCGTCAAACGCTCTATTAATTGCAGTAACAGAACTGATTTCAAGAGTTTTTGGAGCAATCGTTACCTTAATGCTTGCAGGAGTAGTATCGTTATGGTTTTCATCACCGTCCACCTTATACCATACTGTGTAGGTCTTTGCGTCTGTTCCTGTTGGAATTGCAGATGAATAGTTTGTGCCATCAAGGCTATACTGCATTTCACCGCCTGTTGCTGTACCTGCTGATATAAGATTATGTCCTCCACCTGTATAGGTAAGACCTGTTTTTGGCGTAGGAACTGTTTCAAGTACAGAGTCTGCCTTGTTAATTACAAAACTATATTCCTTATCTTCCGTTGTTCCGTCACTCCAGACAGTATTTTCCTTATCCTTTAAGCTAACTGTTACCGTGTAATTTCCTGCATTTGCCTGTACATTTCCGGTAATGGTGTAGTAAGTGTCATTTTCTAAAAGCACATATGTCTTTTCTTCACCATCGTAAGTAAATGTGGTTTCTCCCGGCTCTTCAGGAATATCAATTGCTGTTACCCATTTCTGATTTGTTGTATCATAACAATATTTTGTTGTAACGCCATCTATGGTCACTTCGTTTGCAGGAACAGCTGGTAGATATACATATAGTTTACTTTCTCCCATATGATTATCCGGATATGTTACGCCGTTTATTGTTATAGTCTTGCCTGAAGTCTCATTCATCTCAAATAAGTAGACATTGGCAGCACCATCCTCGAGGCTTGCTGTTGGAGTAACAGGGTTAGGCGTTTGCCCCGCAAAACTCGTACCATAGCCGATTGCAGGTGTATCTTCTCCTTTAACAGTCTTAACAGAACTATTGTATATTGCAATATTTTCTACATAACTACTTGAACTGCTTCCACCAATTCCGGCTCCGGTATCACTACCAGTTGCCGTTACTACAGCGTTACGGATGGTAATATTCCTTGCACCACCGCTGCCTGACAAACCAATTCCGGCTCCGTAATCACCACCGGTTGCATTTACTACCGCGTTGCTAATGGTGATATTACATACATTGTATGGGGAAGCACTGCCGATTCCGGCTCCGTAATCACCACCGGTTACATTAAGTACACCGGTTCTGCTATTCTCTCCCTGTATGATAAGGGTACCCTCATCACCATTTTTCTGCACACCTGCACAGTCATCACCACTAGACAAAGTATTCGTTGTACCATCTTTCAGGGTAATCGTTACTGTTCCTGTACTATTATCCGGTATTTTAAATGCACAGGCACCGTCAGTATCTGAAACATCAATATTTACTCCTGCAAGAACAATGTTCGCATTACAATCCACGCCTGTAACAATGGTTGTATCTGCAACAGCAACACCTTCTTTGTTTTGTATGGTAAGCTTTGTATCATTCAGAATATAAAGCACATTATTATTGCTGTCATACAGATAGTCCGTGCCATAGCTGCCGCCTTCTATCGAGAAATCCATAGCATCGGTCAGTACTAACTCTGATTTTTTTACAAATGTTCCATCTATAAAGAAATACTCTGTTTCGTCTCCTCCGACTTCTACGGTATGTTCATTTCCTGTAAGATACGCATAAACATAAGTTTCCTCCTGATGTGCCTTGCAATTATATGCATCTCCGTCTATTTTTATCTCTTCACCATATGGGTTTTCTATCACAAGCAGATACACATTTTTCGCACCCGCTTCCAGGCTGTCGGTTGGAGTTACTGCTGCACATCCATTTCCTCCGCCGATTTCGTTTCCCCCTTCTGCCTTAACAGAACCACCTGTTATCGCAATATTACTGCCACTGCCAGTTGCTCCGCCACCAATTCCGGCTCCACCGCCATCACCGTTTGCCGTTACGGTTGCATTATTTATAGTAATATTACTAGCATTTCCATTACAACCGCCACCAATTCCGGCTCCGCCACCTCCACTGGTTACCGTAACGATAGCATTCTTTATAGTAATGTTGTTGCTACTGTTTTCATTACCGCCACCGATTCCGGCTCCATAGGAACGACTGGTTGCATTCAGTACACCGTTACCACTGTTTTCTCCCTGTATCATAAGGGTACCTGCATCGCCGTTTTTCTGTATACCAGCACGAAATCTACCACTTTTAAGCGTATTTGTACTATTATCTGCAAGGGTAATGGTTACCGTTCCTGTACTATTATCCGGTATTTTAAATGCACAGGCACCGGTAGTGTCTGAAACATCAATATTTACGCCTGCAAAGGTAACATTGATATTGCAATCCATTCCTGTTTCTATCTTGGTTGTGGCAGTTTCCACATCTTGTTTGTTCGAAATGGTAAGTGCTGTATCCGTAAGTAGATAAAGGGTTTCTTCTTCTGTAACATACAGATAATCCACGCCCGCCGTGCCGCCTGTTATATCAAAATCAGAAACGGTATCCATAACCGTATCTTCTGCAACAAATGTTCCTTCTGTTGTAGGATAGAAATGATAGGCAGTCCCTTCTACCTCATTCACATTTTCTCCAGCTCCCACTAACTTAACTGTATGGCTTTCTCCCGTAACATAGGCATACACAGTGGTTTCTTCATTATGTCTGTTATGTGAATATGCATTGCCATCAATATATACTGTTTTTCCTTCCGGATTCTCTATCTTAAGCAGATACACATTCTCTGTTCCATTGGTTGGAATTACAACTCCCCTTTCATGTCCGGAACCTATGCCGTATGCTCTTCCACGGTTAACAACTGCCTTCACTGAGCCACCACAAATGGTAATATTGGATGCCTCGCCTAGAGCTCCGCCACCAATGCCGGACGCATAATCTCCTGTTGCAGTAACTGTACTATTGATGATTTGGATATTGGTTGCCAATGCTGAAACTTCACTACTACTACCGGCACCAATACCGGCACCACCGTTACTTCCTCCGGTTGCATTGACTATAGCATTTTCTATCTTAATATTGGCACATATACCATTTCCCTCATGACCGCCACCGATTCCGGCTCCCCTGGAACCACTAGCTGCATTCAGTACACCACTACCTTCACTGCCTCCCCGTATGGTAAGGGTACCTGTGTTTGCATCACCGGTTTTCTGTATGCCTGCACAATAAATATAACTTGTCAGTGTATTTATCGTTTCATCTTGAATGGTAATGTTTACATCACCTGTGCTGTCGTCTGCAATTCTTAAGGGACAATCATAGTAGTCATTCGGTGTAGTTCCTACATTAATATTTACTCCTGCAAGGATGATATTTGCATTCACACCATCTGCTACAAAAATCATATCTTCTGTAGGAGTATTCTGGTTTGTATTTTCAATCGTAATTTCAGTACTTGATTGAATGGTCAGAAGACGTGTCTCACTATCATAAGTATAGTCTTGACCATAGGTACCGCCTGTAACAGTAAAGTCACCGGTAGTCTGTTCTTCGTATATTACCGCTATATCCTCGCCCTGACACACACTTACTCCCTGCATGCCGCAGACATCACACCATACATTTAAGGTGTCATCCGTACATTTTTCCGCACAAGTACACTGCGGATTTTCCGGTGCGATATATGCCGGACAGTTAGTTGCGTGTATTGCCGGGTCATCGGTTTCGCAGGTGCATTCAGCAGTATACTCTGTGTGATGTTCATAGTATTCAATGCTTTCCTCATTTACTGCTGATACTGCATAGGTAGAAAAATCTATCGTTGTTCCCACCATCAATGCAACAAGTGCCATTGCCATGAATCTCTTCATTCTCCTCTTTAAATTTTTCATGATATCCTCATCCTCCTGTAAAATTTCTCATATAATGAACAAGGCATACCAACCATAGTTACCTATGGTTGGTATGCCTTGTTAAAATCTATATCTTCTATTTGAAAAGCACAAATAGACAGGGTTATTCCTGTCTGTCTGTCTGTCTG
>JAFSIA010000029.1 GCA_017440045.1 Lachnospiraceae bacterium | reverse complement strand
TTCGTCTTTTGTGAATTTCATACGGCACCTCCTGAGTAATCCTTCTGTAGATGTGTTTACTCCGATAAACTAATGTTACACAGAAAGAAACATCTTGTCTACAAAAATAGGGTAGGTGTCTACTTTTATCTTACCACTTCAAATTTAGAAAAAAGTGGGGTCGGAGGAAGAGAAGCTGCCCGACTAAAACGTAAAAAAAGAGAAAAAATGGGAAGAGATGATATAAATGGCCACATGGTTGTCGATCTAGTCCCAAAGTCGTAGTGCGTACATAAATAATAATATATCAAATATATCTAAAAATATATCAAATATACCTAAAAATATAAAAGTTGAAAAAAGAGTCTAATTATGATACTATAATATGTCGTGTTAGGCTCTTTTGTTGTTTAAATCATATTGTACATATAGAGCCACCAGGTAAATAACCGGATAAATAATGGTATAAGAAGTTGTAACTTGAAGTTTTTTAAGGAGGATATAGATAAAATGAAATTAGGTATCGTAGGACTTCCAAATGTTGGAAAGAGTACATTGTTCAATTCACTTACTAAGGCGGGCGCTGAGTCTGCAAACTATCCATTCTGTACAATTGACCCTAATGTAGGTGTAGTGCCAGTTCCAGATGAGAGACTTGATAAGCTGGCGGCTATGTATGATTCAGATAAGATTACACCGGCTGTTATTGAGTTTGTTGATATAGCAGGTCTTGTAAAGGGTGCATCAAAGGGTGAAGGACTTGGAAATCAGTTCCTTGCAAATATTCGTGAGGTAGATGCAATTGTTCATGTAGTTCGCTGCTTTGATAATTCAAATATTATTCATGTAGAGGGAAGTATAGACCCACTTCGTGATATTGAGACAATTAACTTAGAGCTTATATTCTCTGATGTTGAAATCTTAGATAGAAGACTTCAGAAGGTTGGCAGAGCTGCTAACAATGACAAGACAATGGCTAAGGAGAGAGACCTTATCTTAAAGCTTAAGGCTTTACTTGAGGATGGTAAGCTTGCTAAGCAGTATGAGACAGATGATGACGAGGAGAAGATGTGGTTAAAGGAATACAATCTTCTTACAGGCAAGCCGGTTATCTTTGCGGCAAATGTTGAGGAAGGTGATTTGGCTGATGACGGCGCATCTAATGATAATGTTGCAAAGGTAAGAGAATACGCTGCATCAGAGGGCTTTGAGGTGTTCGTTGTATGTGCTCAGATAGAGCAGGAGATAGCAGAGCTTGATGATGATGAGAAGCAGATGTTTCTTGAGGATTTAGGACTTAAGGATTCTGGTCTTGATAAGCTTATTAGCGCAAGCTACAGCTTGCTTGGACTTATCAGCTACCTTACAGCAGGTAAGCAGGAGACAAGAGCTTGGACTATTACTAAAGGAACTAAGGCACCACAGGCAGCAGGAAAGATTCACTCAGATTTCGAGAGAGGATTTATCCGCGCAGAGGTTGTAAATTATCAGGATTTACTTGATTGTGGAAGCTACTCAGGAGCCAAGGACAAGGGACTTGTAGGTCTTGAGGGTAAAGAGTATGTAGTAAAAGACGGAGATGTTATTCTATTTAGATTTAACGTTTAAGATTAAGGATGCGATAGAAAGGGGACAACAATGGCTTTATTAGATTTGAGCATAAGCTTTCCAAATCTTGGAATTGAATTTTACGATTTGCCAAATTCATTTACAATTTTTGGCTTTAAAATAGCTTTCTATGGATTGATTATAGGTCTTGGAATGCTTGCTGGTATGATTATCGGATTTAGAGAGGCACGTATCAGCGGACAGAATTTAGATGATTATATTGATTTGGCATTATATGGCATCATATTTGCTATAGTAGGTGCAAGACTTTATTACGTTATATTCCAGTGGGATCATTATAAGGATGATCTGATGGATATATTTAACCTTAGAGAAGGCGGACTTGCCATATATGGCGGCATCATAGCGGCGATTATTGTATGTATAATAGTAGCAAAGGTGAAGAAAAAGAGCTTCTGGCAGATGGCTGATACAGGATGTATAGGTCTTATTCTTGGACAGATTATCGGAAGATGGGGCAACTTCTTTAATAGAGAGGCCTTTGGTGGAGATACAGATAGTCTTTTCGCAATGAAGATTAACACATGGGATCTTAATGTAGGTGGTGTTAGTGTGCCGGAAGGAGTAAGCTATATTGATGAAGCCGGACAGTTTATACAGGTACAGCCAACATTCCTTTATGAGTCCTTTTTAAATCTTTGCGTACTTCTTATTATTATGGCGTTTAGAAAGAATAAGAAGTATCACGGCGAAGTATTCTTGTGGTATATGTGTGGTTATGGTGTGGTAAGAGCCTTCGTTGAAGGTATGCGAACAGACCAGTTAATTATCGGAAATACAGGTATACCAGTATCACAGGCACTCGCTATTGTATTTGCAGTAGTATGTGGTGGAGCTATTATCTACAACCGCATAAAGAAACGTGGATGCAAGTCAGTATGGAAAGTGGAAGAGACATACGATGATGGATTTGTGGACGAAACTGTAGAAACAGCATAAAATATCTGTAAAAAATAAAAAAAATTTTAATAAATTGTTTCAAAATTATAAAAAATTTAATTACAATATATTGTGATTGAAAAAATGAAGAGACACAAGATGTTCTAAAGAATATTTTGTGTCTCTTTTTTACGCTTAAATTGGGCGCTTTCTCAAACAACTTACGACTCAAAAAAATGAAAAAAACACTTGATTTTATGGTTTTGATGGTATAAAATCGAACTACGAAGTGGTGAAAAGTGGTGAATCGTGGTATCAAGTGGTTAGAAGTGGTAGATTTCACGGTTTATTACTATTCTCATTTTTTCTACTAGTAATGTGAGGAGAAGGTGTTACCTATGTTTATGAGTGAATATAGTCATTCCATAGATGCTAAGGGCAGAGTTATTGTCCCTGCTAAGTTCCGTGACGGCCTTGGCGACAGCTTTGTGGTAACAAAAGGTTTAGACGGATGTCTCTTTGCATTTCCAAGTGAAGAATGGGCAAGCTTTGAGGAAAAGCTTAAGTCACTTCCTATGGCGAATAAGGACGCCAGAAAGTTTGTTAGATTTTTCCTTGCAGGAGCGACACTTGCAGAAGTAGACAAGCAGGGAAGAATATTGCTTCCATCGGTTCTTCGAGAATCCGCAGCACTTGAAAAGGATGTCGTGCTGGTCGGCGTGGGAAACCGAGTTGAGATTTGGGACAAGAAGCGTTGGGAGGAGTCCACATCATTTGATGATATGGATGAAATCGCTGAACATATGGCTGACCTTGGACTAAACATCTAAGGATAATACAAGAGGAGAGTATTTTACATATGGAATTCAAGCATAAATCAGTGTTGTTAGAAGAGACAATTGAAAGCCTTAACATTAAGCCAGACGGTATATATGTCGACGGGACTCTTGGCGGAGCCGGTCATGCTTTTGAGGTATGTAAACGTCTTAGCAGCAAAGGGAGATTTATCGGAATAGACCAAGATACAGATGCCATAGCAGCGGCAAGTGAAAAGTTAAGTGCATACAAGGACAAGGTGCAAATCGACATTGTAAAAAGCAATTATCACGAGATTTCACAAATTTTATTCAGCCTTGGAGTGGAAAAAGTAGACGGTATCCTGCTTGATATAGGTGTATCCTCATACCAGCTTGATAACGCAGATAGAGGTTTTACTTACAAGGTCGATGCACCCCTTGATATGCGAATGGACAAGTCCAATCCTATGACAGCTAAAGATATAGTAAATGGTTATAGTGAGATGGAGCTTTACAGAGTCATAAGAGATTATGGCGAGGATAAGTTTGCGAAAAATATAGCTAAACATATTGTGATGGCTAGAAATAGAAAAGAAATAGAGACGACGGGAGAACTTATAGAAGCTATAAGAGCTGCTATACCTGCAAAAATTCAGGCTGCCGGTGGTCATCCAGCGAAAAAAACATTTCAGGCAATTAGAATCGAGCTCAATAGGGAGCTGGATGTACTTGAGGACTCTATTGATACCATGATTGATTTGTTAAATGATGGGGGAAGACTCTCTATCATTACGTTTCATTCATTGGAAGACAGAATAGTTAAAAATAAGTTTAGAGATAATGAAAATCCATGTACATGCCCTAAAAACTTCCCAGTGTGTGTATGTGGTAAGAAATCGAAAGGGAGAGTAGTGACAAGAAAACCTATTATTCCAAGTGAGGAAGAGATAGGTGAAAATAAGCGTTCAAAGAGTTCTAAGCTCAGATCATTTGAGAGACAAGCTTAGTCTGAAAAACGTCAGGAAACGGATTTTCTGACAAGAATGCTTACGACAGTACACGGAAGGACTAGTATGGTAAAAGATGAAGGTAGAAGACAATTATATTATACTGACGGTAATACTGTACGTAAGATAGCTGCACCTGTAGAGAAGCCAAGGTCACCAGAGAGAATAAGAAGACCTGAGGAAAAGAAGGGACATAGGAGAAGCTATAGGAAGGCCGATAATTTAGAAATGAGCCTTCCATACGTAATATTCCTGTTTGCGATGGTTGTAGTCATAGTTGTTTCTTGCGTTAGATACCTTGACTTAAACGCTAAGATAAGCGATACTAATTCAAGGATAGCTAATTTGCAGTCTCAGCTGGACACACTTGTAACAAAAAATGATGCCATTGAGTACGATATTAATGGCTTTATTGACGTGGAATATATTATCAATACGGCAAAGGAACAGCTGGGAATGGTTGTGGCAGGCAAAGAACAGGTTATATTCTTTGATAGTACAACTAGCGAATATATGAACCAGTACAGTGATGTGCCGGCATATTAGTGGATGATATATTAACGAGGAAGATATATGGAAAGAACAGGTAGAAAGAAAGAACCGATTAGATTTACAAGGGGAATGCGAAAACGTTTGCTTTTCGTGTTTTCTTTTGTTGTTTTGGGTTTGGGTATACTATGTGGGAGACTTATATATATTTACAAGACCCAGGGAGATGATTATACAATAAATGTCCTCGAGCAGCAGAATTACACCAGTAAGACAATACCATATAGAAGAGGAGATATTGTCGATAGAAATGGTGTGACTTTGGCTACCAGCATTAAAGTGTATAATCTGATACTTGATCCAAAGATTATGCTTTCAGATGGGGGTAAGTATTTACAGCCTACTGTGGAAGCACTTAATGAGTGTTTTGGATATGATGTATCCGAGATTACTAAGCTAGTGAACGAGAATAGTAAAAGAAGCTACTATATTTATGAGAAAAAGCTTACTTATGAGCAGATAGAGCAGTTTTTGGCAATGCAGGAGGATACTGAAAATAATCCATATATTCAAGGTGTGTGGTTTGAATCAGAGTTCGAGAGAAAATATCCGTTTTCAAATCTTGCATGTAATGTCATAGGATTTACATCTGCAGGTAACGTGGGTACATGGGGTATTGAAGAATACTATAACAGCTACCTAAATGGTATTGATGGTAGAGAATACGGCTATGTAAATAATGACAATATTATGGAGCAGGTTAAAAAGCCTGCTGAAAATGGAAATAGTATAGTTTCTACTATTGACTTTAACGTACAGACTATAGTTGAGAAATGGATTAAGTATTATACTGAGTTTTATACACCTGAAAATCTTGGTGTTGTCATAATGGACCCAACAAATGGCGAAATATTAGCTATGGCAGGAATGAACTCATATGATTTAAATAATCCAAGAGATTTGTCTGCATATTTTACTGAGGAAGAGATATCTGCCATGACAGATGAGCAGATGGTGGCAGAATTAAATAAAATCTGGAGAAATTATTGTATATCAGATACATTCGAGCCAGGTTCCACAGCTAAACCGTTTACGTTGGCGGCAGCTCTTGAGGAGGCATCGTTTGAGCCTAATAAGACCTTTGTCTGCGATGGAACAGAGGAAGTTGGCGGATGGACAATCGGTTGTCATAAGGAGGAAGGCCATGGACAGATTAGCATACAGCAGTCAATAGCGTATTCTTGCAATGATGCAATGATGCAGGCTGCAGTAGCTCAAGGCAAGGTTATATTTGCTGATTATCAGAACAGATTCAATTTTGGTTTAAAGACAGGAATTGATTTGCCGGGTGAGGAGAGCTGCGCTGCTCTTGTAAAGGATGCCAATATGGGCGATGCCGACCTTGCAACAAATTCATTTGGTCAGAACTTTAATGTTACAATGGTTCAGATGGCGGCGGCATTTTCTTCTGCCATAAATGGTGGCTACTACTATCAGCCACATGTGGTAAAAGAGATTTTAAATGAAAATGGTGGCGTGGTAGAAAGCTTTGATAAAACACTGGTTAAGCAGGTTATGACATCAGAGACATCAGAGATTCTAAAAGAAGGTCTAAAGATGTGCGTTGAATCTGGAACAGGTACATCGGTTGCCATAGATGGATATACAATATCAGGAAAGACAGGAACGGCTGAAAAGTATCCAAGAGGTACAGATGAGTATCTATTGTCATTTGTAGGATTTGCTCCATATGACACTCCGGAAGTGGTTTGTTATGTTGTCCTTGACAATCCTGTGGTAGAGGGAGAGCAGATGACAAAGCATGTACTTTGCATCTGGAAGGATATAATGTCAGAGGTTTTACCATACCTTGATATTTACGCAGAGTCGCAGACTATTGATGGAAATGGTGAGACAGAGGACCCGGATGGTTCAGTATTTGACAAAGATCAGATAGACCAGATGAATCAGGATGCCGGTTATACAGATGTGGATATTCCTGATGATGGCGACAATAATGATGGTAATAATGACGATCAAAATCAAAACTCTAACGGAGATAGTAACAACGATAATCAGAATACAGATGATGATTCAGATAATTCCGATGAATAGGGAATGATCTTGATAACTAATAAATTATACTAAAATAAAGAATAACCTTGTAAGAGAATTAATACATTGATATTGGAATCTTTTATGAGGTTATTTTTATGGAACTATTTAAGATATACAATAAGAGAATGGTTGTCCTGTTTTTTTGCGGTGTTATTTTGGCAATGCTTATTCTAGCAGGAAGACTTGTGTATCTCATGATATTTCAGTCTACATATTATGGGACGAAGGCTATAGAGGTGCAGGAGAGAGAAAGGTCAATAAAAGCAGCCAGAGGACTTATATTAGATAGAAATGGGGAAATATTAGGTGCAAACAGGACAGTATGTACCATATCAGTTGTGTACAATCAGGTAACTGACCCTGAGAGAGTTATAGAGGTGTTGTCAAAGGAGCTGTCAATGTCCGAGGAGGACGTTCGCAAAAAGGTAACAAAGGTAAGCTCCAGAGAGAAGATAAAGAGCAATGTAGATAAGGAAATTGGAGATATTATAAGGGAATATGATTTGCCAGGTGTAAAGGTGGATGAGGATTACAAAAGGTATTATCCGTATGGCTCATTAGCCTCTAAGGTACTGGGCTTTACAGGTGCAGATAATCAGGGAATTATAGGACTTGAAGTCTCATATGAAGAGTACCTGACAGGCACGCCAGGCAAAATTTTAACAGTGACAGATGCCAGGGGAGTGGAGCTAGAGAAAGCTGTAGAAAACAGAGTTGAGCCAATTGATGGGCTAAATCTTGTGACAACCTTAGATGTAAATATTCAGCAGTACGCCATGCAGGCTGCCAAGAAGGTTCTTGCGGCTAAACAGGCCAATTATGTAAGCATCATTGTGATGAATCCTCAAAATGGAGAGATATATGCAATGGTTAATGTGCCGGAGTTTGATTTAAATGACCCGTACACATTGGTTGATGTCAATGGAAATGAGATTCAGGTGGAGGAAGGTCAGAATAAGCAGGATTTACTTAATAAAATGTGGCGTAATAACTGCATTAATGATACATATGAGCCGGGCTCTACATTTAAGATAGTTACAGCTACGGCGGCGCTTGAAGAGGGTATAGTTACGATGGATACAATGTTTAGCTGTCCGGGATATTATATTGTAGATGACAGAAGAATTAGATGTCATAAGACCGTAGGTCATGGTAGTGAAGACTTCCTCCATGCCACGATGCAGTCATGTAATCCTGTATTTGTAAAATTAGGCTTATCGTTGGGTAAGGAGACATATTATGACTATTTAAAGAAGCTTGGTTTATTGGATAAAACAGGTGTAGATTTGCCGGGTGAGGCGAGAACAATTATTCATGATATTGATAATGTTGGAAATGTGGAGCTGGCTACAATGTCATTTGGACAGTCATTTCAGATAACTCCTCTAGAACTTCTTCAGACAGCCAGTGCTATTGTAAATGGCGGAAATATTGTTACGCCACACTTTGGAATGGAAATACAGGATAGTGGTGGAAATGTCATTGAGACTCTTGAGTATGAAGTGCAAGAGGGGGCAGTATCAGCTGAAACATCAGAGACTATGAAGTATATGATGGGAATGGTAGTCAGTGAAGGTGGAGGTAGCAAAGGTGGTGTGGAAGGCTTTGAGGTAGGAGGAAAGACGGCGACTTCAGAGAAGCTTCCAAGAGGTAATGGAAAATATATTGCATCATTTATAGGCTTTGCCCCGGTAGATGACCCACAGGTAATAGCAATATGTATAGTGGATGAGCCTAGTGGCATATATTATGGAGGTACGGTTGCAGCGCCGGTTATTGGTGAGCTATATAAAAATATACTGCCGTATCTAGGTATTAAAACCATTGATTAATTAAAGAAAAACGATTATACTGAAATAAGTGTTTAATTAAGGAAAAGGAAGGCGAAAAGATGAGCGAAAATAAGAGAAAAAGGAATAAAGCATCTCGTATGGGCGTTGATTACAGCCTTCTTGTTGTGGTTGGATTCCTGCTTGGATTTGGACTTGTGATGTTATATAGCAGCAGTTACTACAGCGCAAGTATCAAATTTGACGGGGATTCGGCATGGTATTTAAAGAAGCAGATAATATCTACAGCCATTGGTATTGTGGCGATGCTTTTCTTTATGGCAGTTGATTATAAGTGCTGGAGAAAGTATACATGGGCTATATTTATTGCGGCTACTTTGAGTATATTTTTGGTTCTTACACCACTTGGTATTGAGGCTAACGGTGCCAGAAGATGGTTTTCTCTTGGAATAACATCAGTGCAGCCGGCGGAAATTGTAAAGATTGCTGTCATTTTATTGTTAGCAGCCATTCTTTCAGCAAATATAAAAAAAGTTAACGGGTTATTACCTATGCTGTTTGTGTTTGCAATAGCATTGGTTCCGGCAGGATTAGTATTTTTTGTTACAGACAACTTTAGTTCAGCTATAATTATCGCGGCTATCGGTGTGATTATGCTGATTGTTGCCTGTAGAAATAATAAAGGTTTTATCGCGCTTATGATTATACTTTTAGCCCTTGCGGTCATAGCCCTCGTCTTCTTTGGAGGATTTAGAGCTACTAGAATTATGGTATGGCTAAATCCGGAGCAGTATTCAAACGAAGGCGGTTTCCAGGTACTGCAGGGTCTGTATGCTATCGGCTCAGGAGGTCTGTTTGGAAAAGGCTTGGGACAGAGTGTGCAGAAGTTAGGCTTTGTACCAGAGGCGCAGAATGATATGATTTTTTCGATTATCTGTGAAGAATTAGGTCTTTTTGGTGGTATAGCAGTATTACTGTTGTTTGCATTCCTTATTTGGAGATTTATGGTAGTGGCAACCAACGCTGATGATTTGTTTGGTTCGCTTATTGTTGTAGGTGTTATGGCGCATATTGCAGTACAGGTTATACTTAATGTTGCCGTAGTTACAAACACTATGCCAAATACAGGTGTTACATTGCCGTTTATAAGCTATGGTGGTTCATCTGTGCTATTTCTCTTATCGGAGATAGGACTGGTGCTGTCTGTGGCCAGACATACAAGGCGTGGACGGGAGGTCTAGTAATTGAACAGGAAGATAATTATAGGTATTTTGGGTGCATTGCTTCTTGTGTCTTTAGTTGTTTTTTGCTCCACACTACGCATTGGATTAAGCTTTGACAGTGACGGTAATGTTAAGGATGATGGGACATTTACCATAACATTTAACGGTTCAGAGCAATATACAGATGAGGAGCTTGCTGAGTATCTGTTTGAGACAGATATGTCGGCGAATCCGTTTGTATTCTGGTGGATGGACAAGTTTGGCGAGCACGTTGAGATTCCGTTTATAGAGAAGTACGACGTGGAACTGGAAGGTCTTACGTCCTTTAATGTGACTTTTTATGATAAGAGTATTGTTGGCTATATAGAGTATATGGGGTCATACAAGTATTTTGACAAGGATGGAATAGTTGTAGAAAGCTCACCGGTATTGCTGCCGGACATTCCATATATTACAGGTATAAATGTTGATTATATTGTTCTTCATGAGAAGCTACCTGTAAATAACGAAAAGCTTTTTGATATATTGCTCGATGTGACGCAGCTTATATCAAAGTATGACATTGCAGTGGAGAAGATTAATATATCAGAGAAGCTGGAAATAAAGCTTTACATTGGGAATGTCAGAGTTGAGCTGGGTGATGGAGATGATTTAAGCGAGAAGATGATGGTGCTTAAGGATATTATTCCACAGCTTGTAGATGTCAGTGGAGTGCTTGATATGAAGGTATATGACCCACAGAGGAACGAATATACCTTTAAAAAGGACGAATGATAAACTTTTAACAAAAATAGTAATAAAAAACTATTAAAAAAAAGTAAATAATTGTTGATTATTTTTCTTTTTAAAGATATTATATAATAAGGTGTGATTTGACATAGGTCATATTATGCCCAAGATGAAGATGATGAAATTGGTATGAAGGAGGATAAAACCTTGCTTGAAATTAAGACAAATGAGGCAGAGGCAGCAGCAAAGATAATAGTAGTAGGTGTCGGTGGTGCTGGTAACAATGCCGTTAATCGTATGATAGATGAGAATATTTGTGGAGTTGAGTTTATCGGTATCAATACTGATAAGCAGGCTTTGAAGCTTTGCAAGGCGCCAACAGCTATTCAGATTGGCGAGAAGCTTACAAAGGGTCTCGGTGCAGGTGCACAGCCAGAGGTTGGTGAGAAGGCTGCAGAGGAGAACGTTGAGGAGCTTACAGAGGCACTTAAGGGTGCTGATATGGTATTCGTAACATGTGGTATGGGTGGCGGAACTGGAACAGGTGCTGCTCCGGTAGTTGCCAGAATTGCTAAGGAGATGGGAATCCTTACAGTTGGTGTTGTTACAAAGCCATTCAAGTTCGAGGCAAAGACTCGTATGAACAATGCCGTAGGCGGTATTGAAAAGTTAAAGTCAAACGTAGATACACTTATCGTTATTCCAAATGATAAGCTTCTTGAGATAGTAGACAGAAGAACAACTATGCCAGATGCCCTTAAGAAGGCAGATGAGGTATTACAGCAGGCAGTACAGGGTATTACAGACCTTATTAATGTTCCAGCTCTTATTAACCTCGACTTCGCAGATGTTCAGACTGTTATGACAAACAAGGGTATCGCTCATATCGGTATCGGTAGCGCTCATGGTGATGATAAGGCTAATGAGGCTGTTAAGATGGCTGTTACTAGCCCACTTCTTGAGACAACAATCAGAGGTGCTTCACATGTTATTATCAACATCTCTGGTGATATCGGACTTATGGAAGCAAACGAGGCTGCATCATTCGTTCAGGATCTTGCAGGTGAGAATGCAAACATCATCTTCGGTGCAAGATATGATGATGCAAAGCAGGATGAGTGTACAATCACTGTTATTGCAACAGGTCTTGAAGAGAATCAGGCTTCATCATTTGTACAGGCTAAGCCATTTACATATCAGACATCTGTTAAGCCGGTTGGACAGGCTGGTGCAGGACTTGCATATCAGACAAATCCAGGACAGGCTAAGCCAAATATCAGCTTTAATACAAAGCCGGTTGAAAGCACTGTTCAGGAAAAGACAATTAATATTCCAACTTTCTTACAGAAGAACAGAAAGTAATTTACAATTATTTAAAGCAAAATTTACCGCAGGCAATTTGCCTGCGGTTTTTACATTAGATTCAAAATATTCAATAAAATATTTATCTTACATATATTTTACATTGTGTTTATTCATTTAACAAATCCCTAATTTATAACAGTTATGTAAAAAGTCATAGGAAAGAAGGAGACATAAGGTGTGTTGTCATGGAATATGTTATTTACATAGATGTTTTCTTTTTAGTGAATTTCATTATGGACTTTCTGCTTCTAAAAGCGTCATCTTGCTACATAAAACCACGTGCCACTAATGTTAGGTGTCTGCTTGGTGGAGCAGTTGGAAGTCTTATAACCTGTGTAAGCATTCTATGGGTTTTCGATAATATGATACTGCATATGCTTATATCATACATATTTACAGTAGTAATTATGGTCATGATAACCTATGGAAAAGCAACCTTTACACAAGTAGTACGAAGGGTAGGAGCCCTGTACCTAGTTACAGTTACTACAGGAGGTATTATGAATATTATCTATGACTATACATATTTCGGATATATGCTACATGGAATGTTTTCTGCAGTTTACGACAACCCGATAAATATCATAATGCTAATAAGTATTGCAGGTGTGTCATATGTGATTATGACTATTGTGATTAAGCTTGTAAGTAGGAAAGGTAAACATTATCAATATGTGAGAGTGGTGTTATCTGTCAAAGGCAGGACCGTGGATGTTAAGGGACTGATTGATTCGGGAAATTCTCTTATGGACCCGTATTACAGGAAACCTATTCATGTAGTTACATATTCTGTTGTACAAAAGGTGTTGGAAGGAGTTGATATACATAAGGAGAAGTACAGGCTGGTTCCGTTTGCTTCATTGGGGAAAGAGAATGGACTGCTTGAGGTTGTTGAGATTGATAGTATTGTTGTATATGGGGCGGAGGATGATGAAACCAAAGAAATGTACCGGGAGCTACAGCCGGCTATAGGGATATATCATGGAACTCTGTCAGGAAAAAATGAATTTAATATACTTCTACACAAAGATGTAGGGGATAATTGGAGGTAATTATGGTTATAAAAGTTTCTGTTAATAAAGGTCTGAATTTTAAAATGTTTCCATCTATAAGAAATCTTATTTTTAATCACAAGAGGGGACATATTCATTATATTGGTGGTAATGAGGTGCTTCCACCACCGTTGGAGGCATATGAAGAAACTTGCGCTATAGAGGGGCTTGGAACAGACAAAGATGCAGAAGCGCGCTCAATATTAATAGAGCATAACCTACGCTTAGTGGTATACATTGCAAAGAAATTTGATAATACAGGTGTAGGCGTGGAAGACCTTATTTCTATTGGAACTATTGGCCTTATAAAATCTATAAATACATACAACAAAGATAAAAATATCAAGCTTGCAACATATGCATCAAGATGTATAGAAAATGAAATCCTTATGTATCTGAGAAGAAATAGCAAGACAAAGCTGGAGGTGTCCATTGATGAGCCACTCAATGTGGATTGGGACGGAAATGAGCTTCTTTTATCAGATGTTTTGGGAACAGAAGAGGATATAGTGTCAAAGAATGTTGAGGAGGAAGTGGAGCTTCGCCTTTTAAATAAAGCAATTGATAAGCTTACATCAAGAGAGAGACAGATAGTGGAAATGAGATATGGAATAGGAAGATATAACGGCAATGAAATGACTCAAAAAGAGGTGGCAGATTTCCTTGGTATATCCCAGTCATATATTTCCAGACTTGAAAAGAAAATTATTAGAAGACTAAAAAAAGAAATAGTGCGTTATAATTAGCATAAAATCAATAAAAACTTAAAATTTTGGCTTGTAAATAAAGGGTATTTGTAATAGAATGGAAACTATCGGAAGAAATACTTTTGATGGAGGAAATTTATGTTAGATTTGAAATTTGTCAGAGAGAATCCTGACATTGTAAAACAAAACATTAAAAACAAGTTCCAGGACAGCAAGCTTCCATTAGTTGATGAGGTTATTGCACTTGACGCAGAGAGCAGAGCTGCTAAGCAGGAAGCAGATGCCTTACGAGCTGAGAGAAATAAAATTTCTAAGCAGATTGGTGCATTGATGGCACAGGGTAAGAAAGAGGAAGCTGAAGAGACAAAGAAGCTTGTGACAGAGAAGTCAGAGAGACTTGCAGAGCTTGAGGAAAAAGAAGCTTTACTTACAGAGAAGGTAACAAAGATTATGATGACTATTCCAAATATCATTGATCCAAGCGTGCCTATCGGTAAGGACGATTCTGAGAATGTGGAGGTACAAAAGTACGGAGAACCAGTTGTTCCGGAGTTTGAGATTCCATATCATTCAGAGATTATGGAAAGCTTTAATGGTCTTGATTTAGATTCAGCTAGAAAGGTAGCAGGAAATGGTTTCTACTATCTGATGGGTGACATTGCAAGACTTCATTCAGCAGTTATCTCATACGCAAGAGACTTTATGATTGATAGAGGTTTCACATATTGTGTTCCACCTTTTATGATTAGAAGTGAAGTAGTTACAGGTGTTATGAGCTTTGCAGAGATGGATGCCATGATGTACAAGATTGAGGGTGAAGACTTATACTTAATCGGTACTAGTGAGCATTCAATGATTGGAAAGTTTATAGATACAATTATCCCAGAGGAGCAGTTGCCTCACACACTTACAAGCTATTCACCATGTTTCCGTAAGGAAAAGGGTGCTCATGGAATTGAGGAGAGAGGTGTATAC
>JAFSIA010000028.1 GCA_017440045.1 Lachnospiraceae bacterium | reverse complement strand
TCCGATACTTCCTTTTCTCCCCATCGGACGGTAGCCTCTCGGAAACAACACTCTGTCCGCCTGATATTTCTTCGCATACTGCCTTACCAGCACCGAAGCAAGGACCACAGAATGCTGTCTTAACAATTGCACCTGCCTGCATAAGATCTGCAAGTCTTCCGTTTCTTGCAAGCTCAACATAAATTGGTGTACTAGCTGGATATACGCTAAGTGTAAACTCATCTGCACCAATGTACTTGCCCTTTAAGATATCAGCTGCATCACAGATGTTCTCAAATCCACCACCTGCACAACCGGCAATGATACCCTGCTCAACATATAACTTACCATTTCTAACCTTATCTGTAAGCTTGTAATCAACCTTTCCATCAAGGCTTACAAGTGCTCTCTTCTCTACATCATGTAAGATGTCTAAAAGGTTTGCATTTACATCATCAATTGTATATGTGTTACTTGGATGGAATGGCATTGCAATCATAGGCTTAATCTTGCTTAAGTCTACATATACAACTCCATCGTAGTATGTTACTTCACCTGGATTTAACTCCTTGTATTCTTCTACTCTTCCGTGAACATCGTAGAATTCCTTAATCTTCTCATCTGTCTGCCAGATAGATGAAAGACATGTTGTCTCTGTTGTCATTACGTCAACACCGATTCTGAAGTCTGCGCTAAGTGATGCAACACCTGGTCCAACAAACTCCATAACCTTATTCTTAACGTAACCATTTCCGAATACAGCGCCAATAATTGCAAGAGCAACGTCCTGTGGACCAACTCCCTTAGCTGGCTCTCCTGTAAGGTAGATAGCTACTACACCCGGCATATTGATGTCATATGTCTGTGAAAGTAACTGCTTCACAAGCTCTGGACCACCCTCGCCCATAGCCATTGTTCCAAGAGCACCATAACGTGTATGGCTGTCAGAACCAAGAATCATCTTTCCACCACCTGCAAGCATCTCTCTTGCAAACTGATGAATAACTGCCTGATGAGGTGGAACATAAACTCCACCGTACTTCTTTGCACAAGTAAGACCAAACATGTGGTCATCCTCGTTAATAGTACCACCTACTGCACAAAGTGAGTTGTGGCAGTTTGTAAGTACATATGGGATAGGGAACTTCTCAAGTCCTGAAGCTCTCGCTGTCTGTATAATACCTACGAATGTAATATCGTGAGAAGTAAGCTTATCGAACTTAACCATAAGCTTCTCCATATTTCCTGATGTGTTGTGAGACTCTAAAATACCGTATGCGATAGTATTCTTTGCAGCCTCTTCCTTAGAGATATACTTGCTTCCAAGCTTATTTTTCAAAAGCGCCTCTGACTCTGCTGAAACCTCTACAACCTCAGTTCCATTAAGTAAATAAGCGCCGCCTGCACTAAGTTTAACCAATGTTTTGTCCTCCTAAATGTATTTAAGGCGTGAAGAAAACTCCACGCCTTAGAGTGTAACATAGTAAATCGATAAAATCAATTATTGTCTTTCTTTAATTTTATTACAGTTTTTTTCAACCCTTACGAAGGAAACTTAATTATCATAGCCTCAAATGGTCTAAGGTGAATGTTCAGTCTATACTCAAGTCCATCACATTCCTCTTTAACCGCCTTATACTTAACGTCACCTTCAGCTATGGCCATCTCTGCCCTCTTAACCTGTGCAGCCTCAGCACTATCCTCTTCTGTTATAGTACTAAAGTTTGTGAGAAGTCTCTTATACGTACCCTTTACCGGCACTCCCACACAGTAATCGGCTCTGTCAACAGGTGTAAAGTTGCAGATAAATAGTAATGCGCCCTTATAGTCCTCCGGATTCTTTCTAATGAAGCTAAATATACTTCTGTCCGCGTCATCACAGTTTACCCACTGGAAACTTCTGTAGTCATCATCATATTTATGAAGGACAGGTGACTTCTTATAAAGATGAAGAAGGTCTCTTGTGTACTCCTGCAATTCGTCATGAAGTGGCTCATTTAAAAGATACCACTGAAGATTTTTGTCCTCCATCCACTCGTTAATCATACCGAATTCCTGTCCCATAAACAGAAGCTTCTTTCCAGGATGTCCAAACATATATGTGTATGCCATCTTAAGGTTTGCAAACTTGTCAACCTTGTAGCCCGGCATCTTATTAATCATAGAGCATTTCAGATGAACTACCTCATCATGAGAGAGAACCAAAATATACTTCTCACTAAATGCGTATGTCAACGAGAAGGTCATCTTATTGTGATTGTTCTTCTTAAAATATGGGTCAAGCTTTACATATTCTAAGAAGTCGTTCATCCATCCCATATTCCACTTATAGGCAAATCCTAAGCCGTCATCCTCAGGTCTTACAGTAACCTTTGGCCAAGCTGTAGACTCTTCGGCAATGAAATATGCTCTGCCACATCTCTTATCCATTATGCTGTTTAAATGCTTGAAGAACTCTATAGCCTCCAGATTTTTGTTATCGCCATATTTGTTAGGCACCCAATTTCCGTCGCTTCGTCCGTAATCAAGATAAAGCATTGAAGCAACTGCATCGACTCTCAAGGCATCAATGTGATATTTTTCCACCCAGAAAAGCGCATTTGCTATAAGGAAATTTTTGACCTCATTTTTCTCATAATTAAATACCTTTGTACCCCAGTCAGGATGCTCGCCCTTTCTTGGGTCTGGGTATTCGTAAAGACATGTTCCATCAAACTCTGCCAATCCGTGGGCATCCTTTGGAAAATGAGCAGGCACCCAGTCTAGGATTACACCAATGCCATTTTTATGCAGATAGTTGACCATATACATAAAATCATCCGGCGCTCCGTATCGTGATGTAGGTGCAAAATATCCTGTTACCTGATATCCCCACGAACCATCAAATGGATGCTCCAATATACCCATTAGCTCAACGTGAGTATAACCCATGCTCTTTACGTAATCTGCCAAATCGTGTGCCAGGGTTCTATAATCATAGAAACCGTCCTCATTCCTTGCAAAATCCTTCTTCCAAGAACCAATATGAACCTCGTAGATAGACATTGGCTGATGATACTTATCATCCTTCTGACTGTTCATCTTCTCTATCCACTTTCCGTCACTCCAACGGAATTTATTAATATTTGCAACCTTTGATGCTGTCCCCGGTCTTGTCTCTGCATGATATGCATAAGGGTCCGCCTTCATAAGAATTCTTCCGTCTCTTGTCTGAATAGCATATTTATACATATCCCATTCCCTTGCGCCCTCGATAAATGTCTCCCATATTCCGGATGTACCGAGCTTAGTCATAGCACCTTCGTATGCATTCCAGTTATTGAAGTCACCAACGACTCTCACGTCCATGGCATTGGGAGCCCAGACCGCAAAATGCACACCTTCACGACCATCTACTGTCGCAAGGTGTGCACCAAGTTTATTATAAATCTCGTAATGACTTCCCTGTCCAAATACATATCTGTCTGCCTCTGTTAAAAAACAACTGTTCATCGAACTATCACCTCGTTTAAAGTACTCGTTCTTCCATATGTATATCCAACATATACCTGCTCGCTGTTTTTCATAGCTTTTCCAGACTTATCATTTACGCTTATCTCGTCAAAGCTTGCTCTAAGCTGCGCAATCATAGATTTAATCACATCAGCATCCATAGGATTACGCTTTGCAATATTTCTCACAAGACAATTGTTCATATAGATATAAAGATTCATTAATTCATATGAAATACCAACCTTAAAATCTAAGCAGGATGATAGATTATTAACAAACTGCTTCGCCTTTTTAAGATTGAAAACAACTGCATCCAAATCCCCCGATTTATATGCTTCACACGCTGTGTCAATATAATTAATAATAATATCATATGTTATAACTATAAGCTCTGTCTTTGAACTATTGGCTATACGCATAGAAAAAACGTTCATATCTTCCTTAGTCATTATTATACCCCCTTATTGCAATAACTGCAAGACTTTTTCCGGCATCTGATTTGCCTGTGAAAGCATAGAATTTGCTGCCTGTGTTATTACATTCTGCGATGTAAATGTTGTCATCTCTTCAGCCATATCTGCATCTTCAATACGAGACAACGCAGCTGTCATGTTCTCCTCTGAGACCTCCAAGCTCTTAACTGCATGCTCCATTCTGTTTGCGTAAGCACCAAGCTTTGAACGAACCTCAGAAATATATTTTATAGCGTCATCGCACATTGCAATGGCCCTGTCACATCCTGCCTCTGTGTGAAGGTTAAGCTTATCAATACCCATAGCTGCACATGAAACCTCTGGGACATTTATATCCATTACCTGACCTTCATTGGCCCCCATCTGGATAACCATTGTTCCTACATCAAGGGCTGTTATGATAATCTGTGTGTCCGGCACTGTAACAGTTTCTTCTTCGAGAGTTACTCTCATCTCAAAACCACCTGATGCTGATAATGTAATATTGTTTCCATCTACTTCGACTGTTGTACTTGATGGGAACTTATATGCATTAGCTTTATCCGGTCTGACTACCGCATCTGTGCCATCAGCACTCATAGTCATATCAATACCTAATCTGTCTGCAAGCTCCAATGTACAATTAAGATTTATCGGATAATTTGAACCTGGTATATTACTCTTAAATGTAATAGCCTGTCCATCATAATCTACTGAAATATCACTTAAATCTGCTACACTCTTTATCTTATCGAGAACCTGGTCAATAGTGTCACCCTGTTCAATAGTTACATTCTCACCATTTACTGTAATAACGCCCTCCACATCAATTCCTGTAGCTGCCACATTCACTGGTCCTGATGTAATAGTCGCATATGTAGCCTGAGCATCTACTCTAAGCTCATACTTTGCCGCTAAAACTGCATCTGACATAAATGTAACATCAGCTCCTGGCCTATTTGTGTACGAACGTCTTGAAAGCTCACCATTTATAAGACCTCTTGTATTGTACTCTGTGTCACTTGAAATTCTGTTAATCTCATCCTGAAGCTGCTCAATCTCATCCATGATACTCTGTCTGTCTAAAGCTGACATTGTTCCGTTGGCACCCTGTACTGCCAACTGTCTCATACGCTGTACCATCTCTGCCACTTCATTTAAAGCACCTTCTGCTGTCTCAACAACTGAGATACCATCTGATGCATTCTGAACCGCTCTGTCTAAGCCTCTAAGCTGTGTCTTCATCTTCTGCGACATAGCTGCACCAACTGGGCTGTCCTCTGCACTGTTAATTTTATATCCACTTGAAAGTCGCTCTAACGACGCCGAAAGTCTATCATTTGCTCTGTTTAACTGATAACACGAACGTAATGCTGACATATTTGTATTGATTCTCATAAGCTATTCCTCCCATGCCTGTCTACTGTCTGTTACGTGATATTCTTTATATCGGCACTATCTTTCATTTCATTAATGCTACTGTCTTAAATATGCTTTAAAACATTATGAATAAATGATTTTGCCTGTCTTACCAGCTCGCTGTACGTAGTGTCCTCTCTTGATGTCAATGGGCTTACCGCCTCTGCCATCTCAGACCACATACCGTCGCTTACTGACTCTGATACCACTACAGTTCCTTCCATGAGAAGCTCCATCTTCTCTTTTAACGCTTCGCTATCCGTAGCCACGTTTATACTGTATGACTGACTTGTCTTTGTCATAAGTACTGAAATTTTTCCGCCTGCAGTCTCAGCGTAAATAGATATTCTTCCTCGCTGATTTTCACTGCCCTGCTTAAATGTCATATGCACCATTGTTGTGTCTCCACTGATTTCCATTGGTACATAATATGAACGGCTCTCAGCCTGTCTCGCCATAAAGCTTACTGCTGCTGTAATATCCGTCCTAAGGCGTGCTGCCTCGTATGTTTTCTCATTGTTTTCACCTTCGGCAGAAACCTTAAGATTCATATAAGATGCTACAACCTGCTCCTCGCTTGGTTCACCTGCTTCCTCCCAAAGATTAGAAACCTTCTGAAGCTCAGCAGATATCTTATCATCCGTAAGCCCCTTTGCCTTCTTACCAAACTGGCTGTCCGATGCCATCATTGCAGTGTAAATGTTGTTTACTGATGAACCTTCAAGACCAGACACCACTCGCATAAGCTCCTGCTCTGTCAATGTCTTTCCCTTTAATATAGTATCTATCTTTTCCTGCATAGTCTCATACTTATACTGACCATGAAGTTCATCATCTGCCATAATCTTTGCGGCATTTTCCATATATGTTGTGAGAGCATCCTCACTGTATCCGCTCTCCAAAACACCTAATGCATCATCAACCTTTTTATCAATACCTTTGCCTCTCATGGTTCTGGCAGCGCTGTAAAGATTTGCCAATGTCAGCTCCTTACCTGCATTTGCCGTCGCAAGTACTGCACTTCCATCCTGTTTGTTAATGTGCTCCATAACTCTGTAAAGCTGTATGTACGCTTCTCTCTCATCCGCTGAAATATTTTTATTCTTTTCCAGCTTCCAAAGATATTCACTATATTTAAGGTTGTCATCCTCACCTTTAACCTGTTCATTTATCTCCACAAGTCGTTCATTTAACTCTTCTATATTCATTCCCAGAGGATTGATACCATTTCTTATGAGATGGACTGCTGCCTTTGGTGTAAGGTTCTTGGTCAGCGCATCCAGGTTTGATACAATCTGACCAACAGTAGTCACCGACTCAACAGTTATCTCCAATGAATTGTAGCTTAAAACTCGCGCAGCCCTTCTATTTTCATCGTTAAGCTCCACACCCTCAGCAGTCAGTACATCATCAAGATTTCTAAATGCCTTAGTAATGTTATCACCCAAATCACTTCTTATCTCTGTGCCTAGGGTCTCGTAGCTTTCTGCTGCCATCTTGTATCTGGCAGTCATCATAGTTCCCTCTGTGTAAACAGCCGAAGCCGTATAGCTTATCTCGCCAGTGAAAACCTTTCCTGCTACGCCGATTGGAAGACTGCTAAATCCAGCCATAACACTCATGGTCTGAGTGAGAATTTGTCTGTCATCATCTGTTGGTGCCTGACCATCCAGCATAAATATGGCATCTGCCAACTGATTATTTGATGTAACTGTCATATCTACCATAACTGTTATCTCAGTATATGAGATATCAATACCGGCCTTTTGCATCATAAAGAGTGAACCTGCTGTAAGAATTGCTCTAGCCTCAATAAGAACCTTATTTCTGACCACAAGCTCCTGACTGTCAGCATTGCTTTTTTCTCTATTTTTTTCAGCCTGCTCTTTTTTTCTTACTTCAATTCTTTGCTTAAGATTTTCTATATTAAGCTTCTTATTATTTTTAAGGATGTAATCAACGTCAGCGTCCATTGCACTCTGAACTGTATTTACAGCCTCATTAATCTTTTCTACATTAAAGGCGCTTCCTGTCATATCTGTGGACATTCCGTCACCACCAAAATAGATTGTATAAGAAATGTTTTCTGACAGCTTGTCCATAAATCCTTCATCACTAAAATCTATCTTTTCCAAGCTTGACAGCTTATTAAAATTTTCCACTGTCAATGGAAGCTTCTCTGATACAAGCCACTTGGCTGTCTCCATCTTATCCTGACTTACCTCTATGCCATTTGTCTCAAAAAATTTTTGAACCTGCGGTGTCAGCTGCTGCCACTGCTCAGCTGTAAGCTTTGATGCTCCTGTAGCAGATGCTCCGCTGTATGTAGCCTTGTATATATTTTCAATAGAAGGTGCTAAATTGTTCTCTATAATATATCTCTTTGCATCATCACTTAATTTGCCACCTGTCTTTGCCACATCCTTTGCCTTGTCCACAGCATTTGCCATTGCCTCTGAACCAAGCACTGACTTAAGCTTGTCCTTATTGATATTTAGGCTTGATGCATCATAATCATCACAATATGTAGCCAGCTCAATCTGAATTCTCTCATAGACAGTCACAAAGCTCTCAGGATTATCCTCATCAGGTATAAGCCCCCAAGCCTCAAGCTGAGAGTAATCCTCAGGAGTCACGAGACTTTTTAATGAGTCTATGCACTCTGTCATAGTTGCATTAAGAAGCTCTGTCTCTGTAGCTTCTGTTGCTTCTTTTGTACTTTCGCCTGTGGAAGTATATGTGTTTGATTTGTCATAATAATGAGACGCAACTCTCTTAAATGCATCTGCATTTCTCTCTATGACAGACTGTCTGCTTGCTTTCCCATCAGTTTCCACATATCCAGACTTTAGGTAATCATTTTGTATATTTAAATTTCCGTTTATCTTTATGTCCATATGCTGCACCAAGCCTTTCACTCTTAACTGTATTTTATTTCGTCACTTTTTTTAATAATCTTAACCTCTGACTTTTTCAATGTTTTTTACCTGTGTCAAAATAAACTTATATCTTAGCTGAATTGCGTTTAATTCATATATACAACAGTCGATAAGGTCTGGCTCTACCACATACGCCAGATTGGCATAAGCAGTATCCATAGCAGTCTTCGCCGCCTCCAGCTCTCTTAAAAGCTGCTCATGATTTTCTTCCTGTCTCGTGTTTTCTTTCTTTTTTTTACTCATTAACATATATTTTCCTCCGCCTCCTAAAATCCATTATGGTCGAAATTGGTGAATTTATACTTTTTTACCTTTAAAATTTATGAATAATTATCAAAAATAAGACTTGTTTTTTACATATATGTAGAATCGGAGTTTTTTGAGGAAAAGCTCTAGACATAGCTGTTTTCCAAGGTTTATAATTAGGTCACTACCAAATGGTAGCGGCCGAACATCTAAAGATAATTATCTAGGAGGATTATCCCTCACTTATTCCGGAAAGAACTATGTCACACTAGGAGGTGAATTTTTGAATTATGGAATAATCGTCATATGTGATCAAGATGCAGAATATGCAAACTGCCTAGCAGACTATTTTCGAATCAAGGGCTGTATCGCATCAGATATAGTGGTTTTTACCAAATATGATGCATTTTTAACCTTCAGCAAAACAAATGGTATTGATATCCTTGTGATTCATGAGGAGATATTTTCTCTGATGGATAAGGATTACCCCTTCGATAATACATTTATTTTACAGGAAGATAAAAAGACCGGCTTGTCTACTTGTCCTATTTCACTGTACAAATATACTTCAGCAGACGAAATATTACGTCAAGTAATGGCAAACTATATTCCTTCTACAAATAGTGGATGCCTGTCATTTCGCAGCCAGACAGAGTGTTCGGTTATTGGTATTTGCTCTCCTTTAGGTAGATGTGGCAAATCCAGTTTCTCCTTATCTCTGGGATTGAATCTAGCTCTAAAAGGCTCTTGTTTGCTCATTAGTTTTGACCAATTTTCGCCCTTAAACACATTCTTTGAGGGAATGGATACAACAGGCAAAACTATTTTTGACTTATTATATTTCTATCTTCAATCAAAGAACATACCAGAAAACCGCCTTCTCTCTGCTGTCTCCTCTATTCAGGGACTTGATTATATCGCGCCTTCTTGGCAGTCAAATATATATTCAGAGGTCTCTATGGATGAGCTTATAGGATTTTTATCAGAGCTTTCGGCGCTAAAAAAATATAGATACATAGTATTAGATTTTGGAAATATACCAAATATATCTCCCCTATATAATCTGTGCAGACATATTTTTCTGGCTTCGATTTCTGATGATTTATATGCAGAGAAGAAAATTTCAAACTTTTTGAATGATAACTGTAATAAGCATACATCACCAGAAAATAAACACTGCATTTTTGTTCCGTCTGTGACTTTTACACCTACGCCTTCTGAGTACATAGTCAGCTTAACATCGGGCGAACTTGGTTTTTTTACAAAATCTGTTATAGGTGAATTCAATTTATAGGAGGTCTTATTATTTACGACGATTTTTTTGAAACTGTACGCCAATCTGTTATTAATAATATTGATATGCAGAGTTCCCTGTCTGATGAGGATATTTTAAAGGTCATTGACGATACTATTCTAAATTTCAGCAGGAATAGATACATCTCCATAAAGGAGCGTAGTTCTTTAAGAAAGAATCTGTTTAACACTCTGCGAGGGTTAGATATCCTTCAGGAGCTCATTGATGATCCAACTATTTCTGAGATTATGGTAAATGGTTGCAATGATATCTTTATTGAGCAAAATGGTTCTTTAAAAAAGACTGAATTATCCTTTGAATCCAATGAGAGATTGCATAATATTATCCAGCAGATTGTTGCCTATTCTAATCGACGTGTTAATGAAACCACACCTATTGCTGATGCTCGTCTAAAAGATGGCTCCCGTGTAAATATAGTTTTAAACCCTATTGCTATAAATGGTCCAATCATCACTATCAGAAAATTTTCCAATTCTCCTTTGACCATTGAAAGACTCATAAACTCAAATTCTGTGTCAAAAGAAGCGGCAGACTTTTTAGAGAAGCTTGTTATATCAGGTTATAACATCTTTGTTAGTGGTGGTACCAGTTCCGGAAAGACAACATTTTTAAATGTTCTGTCAAATTTCATTCCAAAGGAAGAGCGGGTGATTACCATAGAAGACTCTGCAGAATTGTCTCTATGTGGAGTTGATAACTTGGTGCGATTAGAAATGCGCCAAGCTAACGTGGAGGGGTCCGGTGCCATAACCATCCGAGACCTTATTCATTCCGCTCTCCGTATGAGGCCTGATAGAATTGTAGTTGGCGAAGTACGAGGCGCTGAAGCCTTTGATATGTTGCAGGCTATGAATACAGGCCACGACGGATGCATGTCAACCGGTCATGCGAACAGCTGCCTAGACATGCTCAACCGACTTCTGGCTATGTCCTTATCTGCAGTAGACATTCCTCTGACTGCCTTAAAAAGCCAGATTGCATCTGCTATTGATATCATTATTCATCTTGGACGACTATCAGACAAATCCAGATGTGTTTTAGAAATATGCGAGGTTGCACAATTTGACGGCAATGACATTATCTTAAATCCTTTATTTGTATTTGATCACGCATCAGGGCTTATTCCTACTGGAAATAAGCTAATACATACGGATAAGCTTATAATGCATGGCTTAAATCTTTAAATAGGAGGTTCTATGAACTACCACGTATATGTACTCTCTTTTAGGGAGCGTTTAATCTATAGCTGTGCTTACTTTTTTATTACCATTATCATTAGCTTACTATTCTACAACTCCTACACGGCAACTTTAATATTTGTTCCAGGGATAACCATATTTTATAAATATATGCGAAATATGCTAAAGGAAAAACGCGATTCACTTCTTACTCTTGAATTTAGGGATTTTATTAGCACAGTCAGCTCATCACTAAGCGCTGGCTACTCCTTAGAAAATGCCATTGTTCAATCTAAGGATGAAATATATTCCATATACGGAAACAGTCATATGTATAAAGAAATCGACAATATGACAAAAAAAATGGCATTACAGATACCCATTGAAAACATATTTAAAGATTTTGCCGACAGGTGTGATATACCACAGATTAAACTTTTTAGTGAAATTTTACTTATCGCCAAAAGAGGCGGAGGAGATTTAATTGGTATTATAAGCTCCACATCTTCCTCTATATCGGCCCAGATTGAAACTAGACGAGAAATCGAAACAAACCTGGCAGGAAAAAAATATGAGCTATATGTTATGTCTGCTATGCCGCCATTTATTATGCTTTATGTAAAGTTTACACAACCAGCTTTTTTTGACCCTGTTTATGGCAACTTAGCCGGTATTGCCATTATGACAATTTGTCTTTTTGTCTATATGGCAGCAGTCTATTGGGCTTACAGAATTCTTAAAAACATCTAAAAGGAGAAGTTATGAATAAAACGATTTACATTATATATACAATTATTCTTGTGTTAATACTTGCTCTTAGCCTTACATTAAACATTTTATATAAGAAAAAAGTGGACAAACTTCCCTCTAATTCTTTGCTTTTTAAAAATAAGAAGATTGTTATTTTTTCCTTATTAGCGACCATTTGTATCTCTGCAATTGGGGCTATCTATTGCCTGACTGCCTTACTTTTTCCCAGTAACTCAGTTACGACCATTACAAGACCCCCTCTCGGAAGTGATGATGCAAATTTGTCACTTATAACTGACAGCGAGCTGTACACTGGTGCTATTGATATTGATGTTCCAAGTAAGGAATTAGAATTTACTGAGGCCTTAGAAATCTTTTCAAAATATAGAGAGGAATTAAATACATATGTACTTGGTAATAATACATCCTTCTTGGAGATACGCTCACCGCTGTTTTTTCCAGCATCCATAGGTGAGGAAAATATCCTGATATCCTGGTATATACAAGATTCAGATATTATTGATTATACAGGTACTCCTGTTTGGGAAAATATATCTCCTGACGGCAGCAAAACTGAGATTGTTGCAACTCTTTCTCTCGGTGGTCATAAAGCTGAGGTATGTTACACCATAATAGTTTTTCCATCTGCTGAAACAGATAAGGAAAAGTTACTTTCATCCATAGATGCACTACTGACATCTGATGATTTTATTTACGAGGAAGAGATTCCTCTACCAACTGAAATTGGTGGAAAACCTGTAACATTTTACGAAAATAAATCGGTGCTTCCCTCCGTGGACATTTCTTATCTTCATTTTGTTAGTACCTTTACTACTAGCTTTTTTTGAACACAAAGAGTTAAAGAAAAAAAATCTGGCTATAAAGGAGGAGCTTTTAGCTACTTATCCTGAGCTCATATCAAAATTCTCTCTTTTAACTTTAGCCGGATTAAGCATTGCTGGAGCCATACGACGTCTTGTGGATGAATACAATAAAGAATTTTCTTTAAATGGAAAAAAAATCATTCTGTATGAAGAATTAGGACAAACTTGTCGTCAGCTGGAAAACGGAGTATATGAAACTTTTGCTTATGAACAGTTTGGTAAACGCATTGGGCTTTCATGCTATATCAAGTTCTCATCAATTCTTATATCAGGTTTAAAACATGGAAACTCTGACTTTAATCGCCAGCTGGCGACTGAGGCCGTATCTGCTCTTCTTGAGCATAAGGCAGATATTCTTCGTCATAGCAGCAAGGCTTCAACTAAACTCTTAGGTCCTATGATGCTTATTTTCACAGTTATACTCGTTATTATTATGATTCCTGCATTTCTATCTATGAATATCTAAATGGATAAAATGCAATATGCTCATTCTAAACATTAAATTAATCTAAGAAAGAAGGTTTTATATGATAAGAAAATTTAAATATAAAATTATTGATATATTTCTGAAAGGTAGAACTTTTATTACTGAAGATAACCGAGGTATCGGTTCTATTGAAATGGTACTTTTAATACTGGTGATACTGGGCATTATTGTCTTATTTAGAGATTATATAGAAGCTCTTATCAACACAGTTTTTACAAAAATTGATTCACAGATTAGTTCCTTCTAATGGTGATAATGCGCTTGTTCTTATGGAATTATATAATATGAAAACATTTAGACATAACAAAAGAAATACGAGAACCCGTGGCTCTGTAACCATATTTTTATCCATTAGTTTTACATTACTATTAAGCTTAATTGTCTACACAATAGAATCCTGTCATTTAGATGCTATGGTTGCCAGAAGTGAAGCCGTCACCTACATAAGTTTAGACTCCCTATTCGGTCAATACTGCTTGCCTTTATTCGAAAAATTTGGACTTTTTTGCTTAAACGAGCAGGGGCTGGACTTAAAAAGCGAGCTGACCAAATATGCAGAAGAAAACTGCAAACCACCGGCTTTTCTTCTTACAAACTCTCACAGTTTTTTAAGGCTTAATACAGAAAATGTTGATATAACAAAGGTCGAATATATAACGGATACAGATGGTGAGTTGTTTTCAGAACAAATATGTGACTATATTTCATATTTAAAGATGAGTGATCTGGCCAAAGCGCTGATGGACGATGCTTCAACAGAGTATCCCGACGCTTTTAAAGATGATGAGAACGGTAATTTAGATTTGTCTCTGGACAATATTGACACTGGCGGACTGATAGCATATGCAAATAAAATTGAAAGCTCTAATTCTGAAAATAGCAGCGCAGATAATGAGGTTTCTAGAGAGCAATCTGACACCAGTAACATTGATGCTGAAACTTTTGAAGACTCCATTAGTGATTCCATCGGGCATATAATCAAAAATGGATTATTATCCTTCATTGTTAATGACCCTAGTAAAGTTTCATCCAACTCTGTTGACAAAGCAACTTTACCTTCTGTCACATGCCAGTTAAGTCAGGATGGCGTAAATGCATCATATGGCTACTACAAGGACCACGCTGATGCCACCTTTAAAAAAGCATGTGTCTGTGAGTATGTAGAAAATACCTTTGGCAGTTACACTAACCCTGATATAAATTCTAAATTAAACTATTCAATGGAATACGTTATTTATGGGAGCGATTCTGATGATGTAAATTTTATAAACTGCTGCCTGCAGCTTATTGCTTTACGGACAGGGCTAAATCTCGTACATATACTTACTGACAAAAACAAGTGTAATGCACTAGAGCAGATTGCTTCTATTGCTGAGTCTTTGCCTATAGTTAGGACAATTGCCAAATACACCATTATGGCTATCTGGGCTACAGCAGAAGCTATATTAGATATTCGTGATTTAGTTTCTGGCAAATCTGTTCCACTTATAAAGACTTCTGACCAGTGGAATCTTTCCTTGGAAGGACTTAAAGATTTTTCCAAAACTACGACATCAAAAAATGCGGGAACTACAGGACTTTCATACGAGCGATATCTGCAGATGCTTATGCTACTTCAAAACAATATTTCTGTTTATTATCGCACTATGGACCTAATTCAAATGGACATATGTGCCAACTACAATGAAGATTTTAGACTTTCCAAATGCGTAACATCTATAGAGGCTTCCATAGAATACAGAATACCCTTTATTCTACTTCCGAGGAGCGAAAACTACACAAGTAACGGATATTTTTCCTATAGATAGGAGGTATATAACCATGGCCTTTCCTGGTAATTCAACCAAAATTCTAAACCAGGCTCTCACATTCAAATCAATTTGGCACGATGCCGCTCTCCGCAAAGAGAGTCTGCATTTCAGGGCAGTTGAATTCAATACAATCCCTATCATTAATTCAATAACTTACCCCGAAAGGTCATGCTTATATACCTCCAGCAAAATAAAACATTCTCCAAAAGGCAGTATCACCATAGAAGCTGCTATAGGATTTCCAATATTTTTTCTGTTGCTAATGTCCTTGGTATATATCATAAACATTATGTATCTTCAGACCTCTCTACAGATTGCACTTGAAGAAACAATAAGAGAAGCTAGTAAGACTGCCTATATAACAGCTGAGTTTCTCGCAATGACTAATGGCGAGCAAAGTGATGCAGTACAAAACGATTCTTCATTGCTTGAGAACCTAGGCGGCTCACTTTTATCTTCCAGTTACATACATAATGCATTTTTAACCGAATCAAATAAAAAAATTTTGGAAGAATCATGTGTAAAAAATGGCTCTAATGGTATCTCTTTTCTGTCAAGCTCTATAGATACCGACGCTGGAATCGCTGATATTATTATGACCTACAAGGTTACAATTCCCTTTATACCTGAGAGTCTATTTAACCTAAATCTTTCAAACAGATGTTATGTACGCCTGTATACAGGTCTTGATATGGCAAAAAAGCAAACTGCTGCCACCCCATATGTATACTACACTACATCCGGCAGTGTATATCACTTTAATAAATATTGTCAGTATCTTCTAAACTATACAGAGGCTGTTCGATTTAATGACCGAAACCATGAGCTGTCATCATGCCCTCTATGTGACGAAGGTATATCCTTAGATAATATGGCTGAACAAAATCCTCTAGTCTATGTAACGCTGTCTTCTTACTGCTACCATTCATCCTTGGATTGTCAAGCTTTTACAGGTGATATTTTTCGTATAAAATATTCCTCCTCCATAAAAAAAGATGATATATGCGAAACGTGTTTAAAAGGAAAATAGAAAGGATTAATTATGATAATCGCAGTTCTAGGTATTTATCTAATTATTTCAACCATAAGCGACTTAAGATATCGAACTATCTCCCTAAAGCTTTCCGCTTTTGCAATAGTCCTTATGTGCATTGTTAAGTTTCTTATATATGATACTCTAGCAGACTTTGACATAATACTTGCTCTAATTCCAGGTGCTTTTATTATATTTGTTGGCTATATATCCAAGGAGGCTATTGGTTATGGTGATGGACTTGTCTTTTTAGTTTGTGGCGTAGCACTGAATCTAAAAGATACAATACTATTACTATTTCTGGCATTTTTATTGTCTGCAATATGGAGTATATTTCTCATCTTAATAAAAAGAGATAAAAAGGCCACGATTCCCTTTGTACCATTTATCTCATGTGCATATGTGATTTTGTTAATCAACACACAGCTTTAGGAGGTTATATGAAAGGTTCGATTACTATTGAAGCAGCACTTATTTATCCCATTATCATAGTCTTTTCTGTATTAATAATACTGTACAGTTTTTATGCTCACGATAGGCTAAGTATCAAAGCTAACGCCTATACGAGTCTAATAAAAACTCGCTATGAGCTTTGCGATTTACCTGATACCTCAGCACTTGATTCTTCTTTGCAAAATGCCTGTCTGCTAACTGGAAATTACTCATCATCTTACGATAGGGATAATAAGACGCTCTCTGTTACAGACAACAATAATATGACACTGACTGTATCTTTTAAACATTATGAGCGCTGTGAATTTGTACGGCGTTACTCATGTTTATTTAAATTAATCAAAGGAAAGGATTAAGATTTGTTATTAAAATGAATAATTACAACACTATTTATAAAAAAAACATAGGAAGAAATTATATTTGTCTCGAGCCCTTTTTAACTCTTTTTAACGACAGTGAGGATGAGATTCCCTACAGAGAAGATTTTCGCATAAAAATGGTAAAAGAAAATCACATAGATGGCATACTTTCAACTCATATTCAATATGTTAATGACATTCCAACCTTCTGCTATGATATAACCAGCCTGCAAAGTTTAGATGTAATCTTAGAAAACACCTGCCTTGATTACTCATTGTTATGTAATATTCTCTCTGGTCTTTATACCTCGTTAATGTCATGCCAAAAATATATGTTAGATACTGATAAACTCATCTTAAATAGCCAAAACATTTTTCTATCACCAGACCTATCAAAAGTATGGCTTACATATTACCCATTATATGAGCAATCCTTTTTGTCATCTTTAAGAACACTTTTTGATTACCTGCTAAAAAATGTAAAACATTTAGATGAGAAATGTGTGTTTTTAGCATATTCCATTCACAAAGAATGTCAAAGAGAGGATTTCTCCATAGAGTCCTTATGCTCCTTTCAGTCTCTGCTGCCTGAGAGAAATAAAGAGACATCTATGACTCATAGTGACATAAATACTCAAAATATTAGCTCCTTAGATTTGCATACATCTCTCAGCCAAAATACTGCTAATTTGTCCAGTGTTCCTTCAGTCGCTGAACCTCCTTCGGTTTATAACCAATCCACCTTAAAAGAGCACACTCTCTTTTCATCTATTAAAGAGAAATTTATATCTTTTAAGAAGAGACTTTCCGAAGATGCCAATCAATATATGGATAATTCTCCATCTTCGCTATCTCCGACCCACCATAAGGATATCTACTCATATATGGAGAATAAGAAAAAGCATATGCAGATTTCACCTGGAACTGTTATTTTATCGTCACCTGCAAATCCGGATTTTCATAGTCTCATCTACGCAGGCACCGATATGGAATCTTCCATACAGTTAACTCATTTTCCCTTCACCATAGGCAAAAATGATTCCTGTGATTATTCACTTTCAAACCCTTTAATCAGTCGGATTCACGCAAGAATCTCCTGTCTTGTGACTGATGAGGATACTCCTGAATTCTATGTGGAAGACTTAAATTCTACCAACGGAACCAGCTTAAATGGTTCAGCTCTTATACCATATGAAAAATATACCATCACTTTTGGTGACCATATTACCTTCGGACATTTGACTTATATATTTAGGTAGAGTATATTTATATGTATCTTGTTTTGAAAGGATATATATGAACATTAAAGATATGGCCGGTGTTCTTCACCGCAATGGATACAATTTAGCTAAAAATACTAATCCGAAATTCTTATTCTACTGCAAAACTGAAAACAAAGATTTCTCGGCGATTGTATTAGTAGACGATATACATTTTGAACCTGTTAATGGACCTCTTATATTTCAGTCCATAAGAGAATCCTTAGAAAAGACCTTTTACCTTAGGGGATATACAAGCGTAAATACTCTTTTTATAATTGCAACCGCAAATCCATTTTCTTATAAAATGCTTACAGATACAGATTTGACTTTTTGGGTTGCCGATGTAAATAACGATAGAATTATCAGCTACGCTTCAAATGACTCTAGGTATGACACCTTAAGACAGGCCTTAGAAAAACCTCCGACCACGGAACCAACGCACAAGTTTACGCGACATAAGTTTTTCTCTACACCATTTATTACAATCCTTTTTGCAGCTATAAATGTTTGCATTTTTTTATATATGGATTTCTTCGGTGACTTAGGTGATATTCTATATATGTATGCCCATGGAACTTCAGAGTGGCGCTCCATTATAGAAGGTGGAGAATACTACCGACTGATTACCTCTATGTTTATACATTTTGATATAGGACATCTTTGTAACAATATGCTTTCCCTTGTAGCCTTAGGTTCGCAGTTAGAACCTGCTATGGGACATACAAAGTTTTTTATTACATATATGATAAGTGGTTTAGCCGCTTCTTGTGCTTCCGTTTTCTACCACTATTCATATGATGCAAATGTCATATCTGCAGGTGCTTCTGGTGCTGTGTTCGGTATGTTTGGAGCTTACGCAATATACGCTCTCTTTGATATGATTCGACACAGACAGGTATCATTCAGAAAGATTGCTATACTATCTATTCTTATGATTTACAATGGTATGGCAAGTGAAAATGTAGATAATGCCGCTCACCTTGGTGGTATGATATTTGGTTGTATTATTGCTTTTATTTGTTGCATATGTAAAAAAAATAAAATATAATTATGCTATTGGAAGCATTTATGTCCATTTATATTAAGGAGAAAAATCGTGAATATTAATATTTATTATGGTGGAAGAGGTATTATTGAAGACCCTACCCTTTATGTTTTAGAGAAAATTCAGAATGTTTTTAGTGATCTTCGTATTAACTTTACAAGATATAATCTCTATGAGATGAAAAATACCATCACTACATTACCTCAGACTCTTAAGGATGCTGATGGTATTATCTTAGCTGT